>JBILLY010000323.1:0-5745 GCA_044375835.1 Opitutaceae bacterium | reverse complement strand
TGACCCCTCACCCCTAACCTATCCTCCCCCCACTCGTCCCTCCTCACTCGTCCCTCCTCACTCGTCCCTCATCACTTATCACTCCGCCCATGCGCTCCCTCCTCCGCTCCCCCGGTTTCACCGCCGTCGCCGTGCTCACGCTCGCGCTGGGGATCGGTGCGTCCACCGCCATCTTCTCCGTCGTCCACGCCGTCCTCCTCTCGCCCCTCCGCTACGCCGACTCCGCCGCCCTCGTCCAGATCCGCTCCGCCCACCCCGAGCAGGGCCAGTCCGCCCTCGCCCCCGCCACCTTCGTCGACGTCGCCGCCCGCAGCCAGTCCTTCTCCGTCACCGCCGCCCAAACCCTCTACTACTACAACCTCACCAAAATCGGCGCCGCCGCCCGCGTCACCGGCGTCCAAGCCACCGCCGACTACTTCAAACTCTGGGGCGTCCAGCCGATCCACGGCCGCACCTGGCGCGCCGACGAATGCCGCTCCGGCGCCGCCCCCGTCGTCGTCCTCTCCGAGACGATCTGGCGCCGCCACTACGGCGCCAACCCCGCCCTCCTCGGCCAACCCATCTGGATCGACGACGTCGCCGTCACCGTCATCGGCATCATGCCCGCCTGGTTCTCCGATCCCTGGGGCAACGGCACCGTCTGGCGCCCCATCGCCTCCGACAGCGACACCGCCCGCGACCGCACCTCCCGCTACTGGGGCGCCTACGCCCGCCTCCGCCCCGGCGTCACCCTCGCGCAAGCCAACGCCGAGCTCGCGCCCCTCGCCGCCGGCCTCGTCGCCTCCGCCCCCGACCACTACCGCGGCTGGACCCTCGTCGCCTCCGACCTCCGCCGCGCCGTCGTCGGCGACTACCACACCGGCCTCCTCGTCGTCCTCGGCGCCGTCGGCTGCGTCATGCTCATCACCTGCGCCAACGTCGCCGGCCTCAACGTCGTCCGCGCCACCGCCCGCCGCAAGGAACTCGCCCTCCGCACCGCCCTCGGCGCCTCCCGCGGCCAACTCCTCCGCGAACTCCTCGCCGAGAGCCTCCTCCTCGCCGCCCTCGGCGGTCTCGGCGGCCTCCTCCTCGGCAGCTGGGGCATCGACGCCCTCCTCGCCTCCCTCCCCGCCGGCTGGCTCCCCCGCGCCGACGAGATCGCCCTCGACGGCCCCGTCCTCGCCGCCGCCTTTCTCCTCACCCTCGTCACCGGCCTCGCCTTCGGTCTCGCCCCCGGCTTCACCGCCGCCCGCGTCGACGCCGCCGAAGCACTCAAGGACAACGCCCGCGCCTCCGCCTCCCCCTCCGCCCGCCGCCTCCGCTCCGCCCTCGTCGTCACCGAGATCGCCCTCGCCTTCGTCCTCCTCGTCGCCGCCGGCCTGCTCGTCCGCAGCTGGCTCGCCCTCCTCGACCAACCCGCCGGCTTCGACGCCGCCCGCGTCCTCTCCGTCACCGTCTCCCTCTCCGAGACCCGCTACGACACCCCGGAAAAACGCCGCGCCTTCTACGACCGCGCCCTCGCCGAAGTCGCCGGCGTCCCCGGCGTCGCCGCCGCCGGCTTCACCCACACCTCGCCCTTCCGCTGGGGCATCCCGCTCACCTTCGTCGCCGTCGGCCGCGACGGCACCGCCGCCGAAGCCAACGTCCCCCAGACGTTCTACGACTCCGTCAGCCCCGACTACTTCCGCGCCGCCGGCATCCCGCTCCTCTCCGGCCGCCTCTTCAACGCCACCGACCGCGCCGGCTCCGCCCCCGCCGTGATCCTCGGCGCCACCGCCGCCCGCCGCCTCTTCGGCACCGAAGATCCCATCGGCCGCACCGTCACCAACGGCCCCGGCGGCACCGCCCGCTTCGAAGTCGTCGGCGTCGTCGGCGACGTCCGCCGCAACGGCCTCGCCTACGACGCCCCGCTCCAAGCCTACCGTCCGCTCGACCAGCGGCCCACCGCCTTCGCCACGCTCATGGTCCGCACCACACTCTCGCCCTCCGGCCTCGCCCCCGCCGTCACGGCGGCGCTCGCCCGCATCGACCCGGATACGCCCGTCTCCGACCTCGCGCCGATGGATGCGATCGTCAGCCGCGGCGTCACGCAGCCGCGCCTCTACCTCACGCTTTTCTCGCTCTTCGCCGGCCTCGCGCTGCTCCTCTCCGCCCTCGGCCTCTACGGCCTCGTCGCCTACAGCGTCGCCCAGCGCACCCGCGAATTCGGCATCCGCGCCGCCCTCGGCGCGAGTCCCGGCGCCGTCGTGGCCCAGGTCCTCCGCGAAAGCACCGCGCTCATCGCCCTCGGCCTCGGGCTCGGCCTCGTCGGCGCCCTGCTCGCGGCCGGTTTCCTGAGCGACCTCGTCTTCGCGACCTCGGTCCGCGACCCCGCGGTCTTCGTCATCGTCCCGCTGCTCCTCGCGGTCACGGCGTTGCTCGCCTGCCTGATCCCCGCCCGCCGCGCCATGCGCGTCGACCCCCTCGTCGCCCTCCGCGCCGAGTAGCACCCCGGGCCCGCGCGCACCGCAACGCGCCGTCGGCCTCGCATCTCGACCGAGGAAAATCCGCGCCGACGGCCCGTCTCCTTTCTGAGATTTCGCATCTCAAATCCCCGCCCCGGCCCGCCCGCCAACCGGCCTACGCCTTCGGCCGCAACATCACCCGCGTGCCCTTTTCCCAGGCGAGTCCCCAGTCCCGCATCGCCTCCAGCACCGGATAAAGCGCCTTCCCTTTCGCCGTGAGGCGATAGGCCGGGTGCTTCGTCCCGTCGGCCGCCGCCACCGACTCGATCACCTCGTGGTGCAGCAAGCGCTGCAGCCGCTCGGCCAGCACGTTGGTCGGAATTCCCTCCGGCGACGCGGTGAAATCCTTGAACCGCTCCGCGCCCATCACCAGGTCGCGCACCGGCAGCCACGGGGTCAGCCCCTAACTTCTGTGGTTCTCGTGCCCGCGGCCACTCACCGCCGCCCCCAACCACCCCTGCAACCGCCGGAACACCTCCGCCGGCGCCACCTGCGGGCGCGGCAATTTCTCCGGCGCCCCGGTCCGGATCCGCACGTGGACAAACAGCGGCCCCTCCGCGCGCGGCGCCGCCAACGCCGCCGCCAGCTCCGCCGGCTCGTCCGTCGACACCACCCGCCGGTAGCCGCAGGCCTGCGCCACCGCCGCCAACGCCACCCCGCGGCTCACCGTCGCCTGCCCGCCCGTCGAATCGTGCGCCTCGTTGTCCAGCACCACGTGCCGCAACTCCGCCGGCGCATACGCCCCCAGCGTCGCCAGATTGCCCATCCGCATCAGCACCGCGCCGTCGCCTTCGATCACCGTCACCGCCCGCCCCGGCGCCCGCAGCGCCAGCCCGAGACCAAAGGCCCCCGCCGATCCCATCGAGCCCACCACGTAAAAATTCCACGGATCGTCGCCCAGCGCGTAGAGTTCGCGCCACGCGCACCGCCTGCAACGCCTCCGTGCGCGTCATGCGCTCCGAAGGCCGCCGCGCCAGCACCTCGCGCACCGCCACCGCCCGCTCGCCCGGCGCGACATCCGCCGGCCGCGTGCGCAGCGCCTGCGCCGCCACCGCATCCTTGCTCATCACCAGCGCATACGGCCGCCCGCTCGCGCTCATCGCGGCGAGCGCCGCATCGAGCACCGCCGCCGCGTCCGGCGCCTCCGCCGGAAACCGCGCCCACGGAATCTCCATCGTGTCGAGCAGCGCCGTCGTGATCCGCCCCATCTGCTCGTGCTGCGGCTCGTCCGCCTCGCCGCCCGGCTCGCCCCGGTGCGTCACCACCAGGAGCACCGGCACGCGGAACGGATAACACAGCGACGTCAGCGCGTTCACCGCGTTGCCCAGCCCCGAGTTCTGGAACATCACCAGCGGCCGCTCCCCCGTCAGCGCCGCCCCCGCCGCCATCGCCACCGCGTCGCCTTCGTTCACCGCGTCGCGAAACAAAAACCGCCCGTCGTCGATCGCCGCGTTGATCAGCGGCTTCAGGTAGGAACACGGCGTGCCCGTGATGAAACGGACGCCGCGGGCATGGCAGAGATCGAGAAACGTCGTCGCCGCGATCATGGTGCGTGGACACTCGCCGTCGCCGCCCCCCGCGGGCACTCCCCGTCGCACCCGGTCCCGCGTCGCCCGCGGCCTCCGCCACTCCCGGTCTCCGCGCGCCCCCCCGCGTCCCCCCGCCCGCTGGCCCTGCGATCGACTGTGCTGTGGTTGCGCTGCACCGTGCTCGGCAACGTGCCGGCCGTCCTCCGGCCGTCAACGGCATAGCCACCCCACCCATGACCTATGACCCATCACCCATAACCACCCATATCCCCGCCCCGCGCCCCGCGCCTCACTCGTCACATTCAGCCTTCCCGCCCCGCCCTCGTCCCCTCCACCCTCGAAATTTCCTGAATCCCGCGCCGAAATCTCCGGTCTCTTCCGCCCCGATGCCACGCCCACTCCGCCTCCTCCCCGTCCTCGTCGCCTCCCTCGCCCTGCCGCTCCTCGCCCGCGCCGCCGCGCCCGTCGACCCCGCCGCCTTCGCCGCCGCCCGCGCCTTGCTCGACGCGCGCAAACCCGCCGAAGCCCAGGCCGCCTTCGAAAAACTCGCCGCCGCCCACCCCTCCGATCCGGAGGTCAACTTCTACCTCGGCGAACTCGCCCTCCGCCGCAACGAGCCCGAAAAAGCCTCCCCCTACTACGAAAAGTGCGTCGCCGCCGCGCCGACCTCCTCCCGCTATCACCGCCGCCTCGGCGACTCCTACGGCAGCCACGCCGCCAAGGCCTCCGTCTTCAGCAAGCCCGGCCTCGCGAAGAAATGCCTCGCCGCCTACGAAAAAGCCGTCGCCCTCGACCCCGCCGATATCGACGCCCGCCAGAGCGTCTTCGAGTTCTACCGCCAAGCCCCCGCCCTCTTCGGCGGCGGCGTCGACAAGGCCACCGCCACCGCGGAAGCCATCAAGAAACTCGACGTCACCCGCGGCCACAACGCCTTCGCCATCCTCTACGCCGGCGAGAAGAAGTTCACCGAAGCCCTCGCCGAATACGACGCCATCCTCCGCGCCAAGCCCGACGACTACGTCACCCTCTACCAAATCGGTCGCCTCGCCGCCGTGAGCGGCCAATTCCCCGAGCGCGGTCTCACTGCGCTCCGCCGCTGCCTCGCCCTGCCCGTGCCCTCGCCCAATTCCCCCGGCCACGCCGCGGCCAACTGGCGCATCGGCGTGATCCTCGAGTCGCAACGCGACCTCCCCGGCGCCCGCGCCGCCTACGAAGCGGCCCTCAAACTCGAGCCCAAGTTTACCCAAGCCGCCGAGGCCCTCAAAAAGCTCCCCGCCAGATAAGTTCTTTCGGCCGCTTCCCCTCGGCACCGCCGCGCGCTCACGCGCGTTTCGCCGCCCACCGGCGCACCGCACCCGGCGCGGGCTCCCTCGTCTCCGGCCCCCCGACATCGGAAAACTCGCCTCTCCGCGCCTCCGGCGCCAGCCACGCCCTTCGTCTTCGCCTCGCGGCTTGCAGGGCCTGCCGCGGCCCATGCTCGCCCGCGCCCCGCCGCGGAAACGTCCGCCCCCGTCGCCGCAAGCTCGCCTCGCCGCCGATGTGAGACCAAGACCTCCGCGCCCGCCGTTGGCCTCCTCCGCTCCCCGCGTTTCCCCTCGCACGACCGGCTCCCGCCCTCCTCCACCCCACTCCCATGCACCCCCACCCCGCCCGCCCCCTCACCCTCGCCACCCTCCGCCGCGGCGCGGCCGCCGTCCGCGGTCTCACGCTCGCCTTCGCCGCCGCCGCCCGCC
>JBILLY010000322.1:0-5746 GCA_044375835.1 Opitutaceae bacterium | reverse complement strand
CGGGCCAGCCCGCCGCCGGCTCGAGGCCCGCGCGCTCATCCACGCACAGCAAGCGCTCGGTCGCTTCGATCCCGCGCTCGGCCACCGGACGCTGAAACTGCGCCCGACGTTCTCCAGCGGCATCGAGTTGCTGCGGTTGCTCCTGCGCCGCCGGCGGCCGCCGGCCGCCCCCGCCCGATGACGGTCGCGCCTGCAGTCACCGTCCTCATGACGGTCTACAACGGCTCCCGCTACCTCCGCGAGGCCGTCGACAGCATCCGCCACCAGGCCTTTTCCGATTTCGAATTGCTGGTCATCGACGACGGCTCCGACGACGACAGCCTGTCTCTGCTCCGCACCTTCGCCGACGCCCGCATCCGGATCGTCGCGCAGCACCCAAACCGCGGCATCCGCGCGACGCTCAATCGCGGCCTCCGGGAAAGCCGGGGGCGCTACGTCGCCATCATGGATCAGGACGATCTCGCCGCCCCGGACCGCCTCGCGCTCCAGGTCGCGCACCTGGAGGCCAATCCCGGGGTCGGTCTCTGCGGCGGCGACGTCGAACTCTTCGGCGAGCGCAGCGGTGCCTCGTGGGTGCGCTATTTCGAGTCCGCCCCGCTCCGTGTCGCGCTGCTCTTCGAGAACCCCATCTGCCACCCGAGCGTGATGCTGCGCCGCGACACACTCGCCGCCCACGGACTGGAATATCCCGAATTCCCCTACGCCGAGGAATACGCGCTCTGGGTCCGCCTCTCCCGGGTCGCCTCGCTGGCCAATCTCCGCGCCCGGCTGCTCCGCTACCGCACCCACGCCCAGCAAATCAGTCGGCGCAAAAGCGAACTCCAATGCCGCTCCGCGGACGCCGTGGTCCGCGAGCAGCTCGCCCATCTCGGCCTCGACGCCTCGCCCCGCGACATTATCGTCCACCGCCTGCTCTCCGGCATCTTCAACCCACTCCCGAATTTTTCCGGCCTGCTGCGCGCGTGGACGGCTCGCCTGCTGGCCGCCAACGCGAGCGCCGGCGTCTACCCGGAGTTGGATTTCACGCGGCAGGTTCACGACCGCACGGCGGCCGCCCACGACCTCCATCGCGCCCGCCTCGCCGCCCTGTCCTTTCCCCGCCGGCTCGTCTGGCGATACCGCGTGTGGCGCGATTACCGCCGCGCGGGCGCAACGCCTTCCCCATGACCCACGTCCAATTCGGCTGCGGGCACGAAGCCCATCCCGGCTGGCTGAACTTCGATTCGTCGCCGACCATCACCCTTGAGCGCATACCGATTCTGAATCGGCTGTATTCGAAAAACGCGGTCCGCTTCGCCCCGTATGTCCGCCGCGGCGACATCGTCAAAGGCCTCCCGCTGCCACCCGCGTCCGCCAAGGCCGTGTATTGTTCCCACACCCTCGAACACCTCGCGCTCGACGAGTTTCGGATCGCGCTGCGCAACACCCGCGCACTGCTTGTTCCCGGCGGCACGTTCCGGTTCGTGCTGCCCGATCTGGAGCACCTCGCCCGCGCCTACCTCGCCAGCCCCGAACCGTGCGCCGCCCACCGCTTCCTCGAAGATTCCATGCTGGGCGTCGCCGCCCGGCCGCGCGGCCTGGCGGAGTTCCTCAAGCGCTGGATCGGCGGCAGCAAGCACCTCTGGATGTGGGACCACAAGGCGATGGCCCACGAACTCGCCGCCGCGGATTTCGTTGAAATCCGCCGCGCCGCTTTCGGCGATGCGACCGATCCCAAATTCAACGAGGTCGAGAACATCGGTCGCTGGAACCACTGTCTCGGCATGGAATGCCGCCGGCCCGAGCGCACACCGTGAGAATCCCCGGCCTCGGAGCGTTGAAGTTTCATCTCTGGACGCGCCAGTGGGACGCTCGGGACGTGCGCCGCGGCAAGGCACGCCTGCCCGCGCTCCGCGCCTCGATCCGCGAACTCGCGCCCCTTCGGTTCGACGCGGAAGCGGTCCGCTCCGCCCCCGCCGTATCGTTTCTCACGGGCGAACCCTTTCTCTACCAGACCGTGTTCTCCGCTTACTCGCTGCTGCGCCGCACCGCGCGGCCGTTCCGGCTGCGGATCCACGACGACGGCTCGTTGACGCCCGCCGGCCTCGACCTCCTCCGGCACCTTTTTCCCGGCTTGGTCGACTACGAGACCCCGGCTGACACGGAGCAACGCATCGAGACACTGTTTCCGCGGCACCGCTTTCCGGCCCTCCGCTCCGCCCGCGATACCTGCGCGCTCCTCCGCAAGCTGCTCGACGTCCACGGCGGCGCGCGCGGCTGGCGCCTGTTCCTGGACAGCGACACCTATTTCCATCGCTCGCCCGACCGACTCCTCGAATTCATGGCCGCCGCCGACGAGGCGTGCTGCATGCGCGATCATTGGTCGAACTACGGACACCCGCCGGAATTCCTCGATCGCCTCTGCGGGCATCCCGTTCTGCGCCACGTGAACTCGGGCCTCGTCGGTCTCCGCAGCGACTCCATCGATTGGGATCAAGTCGAACACTGGTTCGCGGCCATGGTCGCGGCGGGCGGAAAGTTCGTCTTCTTCGAACAAGGGGTGACGGCGATGCTGCTCTCGATGCGGCCGTGCCGGATTCTGCCGCCCGACGACTACGTCCTCGGCCCATCCCGCGCGGAGGTCGCCCGACCCACGGCGGCTTTCCATCACTACGCCGGCGACAGCAAGTATCGCTTTCTCGCGTTCGACGTGCCGCGCTCGCTTTTTCACGCCTGAACTCCGCTTCCAGCATCCTCTCCGCCGTGCCGCTCCGCTCCCTCGCCCGCCGTCTGAAACTGGCCCTGCTCGGCCAAGAAATGCGCCTGCGTCGGATCCGCGCCGGCGCGGCCCGCGGTCTCCGGATGCAGATCGACCCGGCGGCCAAAACCCAACGCATCCTCGGCCTCGACGAACGGGAAATCCAACCGGTGTTCTTGGCCTGCAGCCGCTGGGCGGATGTGCTCGTCGACGTCGGCTCGTCCGACGCCTACTACGGCCTGATCTACCGCCGCCACAACCCCGCCGGGGAGATTCACCTGATCGACATCAATCCCTCCTTCGCGCCCCTGCAACGCGCGCATTTCGAAGAGAACTTCCCGGGCACCCCGGTCCACTGCCACAGTCGGTTTGTCGGCCCGCTGGATTCCACGGATCCATCCGTTCTGGTGCTCTCGCGCGATCTGCCGCTCCGCGGCCGCAAAGTCCTCTTCAAGATCGATGTCGACGGTTGGGAACTCGATATCCTCCGTTCCGCCGAAGGCCTGCTACCCCACGCCGAATGCCGTTTCATCATCGAAACCCATTCCATCGCGTTGGAGCGTGCCTGCGCCGATTTTCTCTCCGAGCGGGGCTTCGCGGTCACGATCATCCCCAACGCCTGGTGGCGCATGCTCATCCCCGAGCGCCGGCCGCTGGAGCAAAACCGCTGGCTCTCCGCCGCGCGCCGTTGAAGACCCCGTCCCTCCTCAGCTACGGCTTCAGCCACCACCTGTTCCATCAGGCGGTGGAACTGCAGGATCGCTTCGACCGCTACGCGGTCGCGACCCCGTCGTTCTTTTCCGCCGCGACCTTGCGCCGCGTCGGCCGGCTCTCCCGCCGCCTGGCCGCGCTCCTCGCGCGCCGCTCGCATCCGCGCCTCCGGGCCGAGATCGTGCACCCGTTCCCGATCGAACACGCCTACCAGCTCTCGGCGCGACTCTTCCGCAAAGACTACAGCTACTACGCCGCGCACGACCGCATGGCCCGGCGCATCGTGCGTCGGTTTGATCCGCCGGCGGCGGTGATCGCGATCGACACCGGCGCCGAGAGCCTTTTCCGCGCCTGGGCGGGCCGCAGCTTCCGGGTGCTGGACCTCACCATCGCCAACGCCCCGTTCCGCTCCAATCTGTTTCGCGCCGCCGAGTCCGCACCCGACGCCGCCGGGGTCTGGTTCCACCACCCGGGCGAGTGGGAACTGCGTCGCTACGCCGCCGAGGCCGAACTCGCCGACCTCGTGCTCTGCCCCTCCGAGTTCGTCATGGAATCGTGCCGCTTCATCGGCGTCCCCGAATCCCGTCTGCGCCTGCTGCCCTACGGTTTCGACCCCGGCCGTTTCCACGCCCCGCCGACCCCGCCGGACCCGGCCGGCCCGCTCCGCCTGGTTTTTGTCGGCACGTTTTGCACGCGAAAAGGCTCGCACCTGCTGCTGCCGGCCTTCGCGGCCGTCCGCGCCCGGTCCCCCGACGCCGAACTGCACGTTTTCGGCGACGTGCAGGATCACCCCGCGCAACCTCCCCCGGGCGTGGTGTTTCACGGCCGCATCCCTCAGCCGCTCCTCGCCGAGCGGTTGCGCGGGATGCACCTGATGGCTTTTCCCACGCTGTTCGAAGGCAGTTCCTACGCCGTCTACCAAGCCCTCGCGAGCGGCGTGCCGGTCGTCACGACCCGCAACTGCGGCAGCATCGTCGACACGACCTGCGGCGTCGTGCTCACCGAGCCCGCCGTCGCCGAGCTCACGGTCACCCTGCTCGCGCTCGTCCACGACCGCGTCCGGCTCGCCGCCCTCGCCGCCGGCGCCGCGGAGCGCGTCAAACACTACACCTGGGCGCGCTACGGCGAACGGCTCCACCGTATCCTCGCGGAGGCCTGCCCGGCGCTCGCCCCGTTCGACCGCCTGTCCCGCCCGGCTCAACGCGCATGAACTGTTTCTGCACCACCGTCACCGCGTCCCATTTTTTCCAAGCCCGCGCCCTCGCCCGTTCGCTGCGCCAAAGCGGCAACCCGGAGCCGGTGCACGTGCTCCTGCTCGGCGCCCGCCGGAGCGACGTGCCCGCCGATCCGGATCTGCGGGTGCTCGAATGGGACGAAGTCGGCGGCGCCGCGCCGGCCCTGATGCCGTATTACTTCGACGCCTTCGAATTCTGCAACGCCGCCAAACCCTTCCTCGTCGCCCATCTTTTCGCCCGCGGCGGCGCCGACAAGGTCGTCTACCTCGATGCCGACCTGATGATCGTCGATCGCTTCGACCGCATCTGGCGCGAGCTCGATGAGATTTCCCTGATCCTCACCCCGCACCACCTGCAACCGCCCGCCCGCACCTTCCGCCACACCAACGAAGTCGACGTCGTGGATCTCGGATTCCTCAACGGCGGCTTCACCGCCTGGCGGGCCGGCGCGGCCACCACCGCGATCCTAGCGTGGATGTGCGACCGTTTTCCGGTCTACGGCTTCTATCGCCACCTCGGCATGGCGGCCGACCAGAAATTGCTCCCGCTCGTGCTCGCCTACTTCCCGCGCGACGTCCGCATTTCCCATTCCCCCGCCCTCAACATCGCCTACTGGAACGCCCAGGAACGCCCCGTGCGGCTCGACGGTGCGACCTGGCGTTGCGGGGATGAGAACGTCCTCTTCTTCCACCTCAGCGGCTACAAACTGAGCCAACCCGATCTGGTCTGCGCCTACGTGAGCGGCGCCGCCAACGCCGCGCTGCTCGCCGCCGCGCCGTGGCTGCGCGACCTCGCCGCGCAATATCGCGCGCTCCTCGAACCGTGCATCGCCGGCTACACCCCGCCCCCCTATGCGTTCACGCGGTATGACGGCGTGCACCTGAACGCGGATTTCCGGCGCCTGCTTTTCCGCCGCGGCCGGCTCAGCCGCACCGACCGGCAATTCTGGCGCATCTGGCTCGTGCAAACCCTCCGCCTGCTCAAGCGCCTCGCCACCGGCGTTCGCCCGCTCCGCTGATCCCGCCGTTTTCCGATGTCCGAACCGCTCCTGCTTTTCTACGAG
>JBILLY010000321.1:0-5747 GCA_044375835.1 Opitutaceae bacterium | reverse complement strand
GGTGACGGGGTTCCAGATCTGTTACCGGACGATGCACGGGGAGTTCGCGCTGACGTGGCGCGACGGGGCGGGGTTTGCGCACGATGCGGTGGACGAAGGCGACACGGGACCGACCAGAAACCAGACGCCGATTTTGGTGCCGGACGGGCGCGCGCCGTGGGCGATGTTGGCGCGGACCTTCGGGGAGCGCAGCGCGACCCTGGAGCCGACGCTGCGGGCGCTGGTGGCGGGGAAGTTGGCGGAGGGGACGGCGCGGGTTTGAGCCGCGGGCGACGGCGGTGGCCGGATGCAAGCGAGGCCGCGTGGGAGGAGGCAAAGACCGGCGCGACGGTGAAGGGTGAGCCGGCGCGGCGAAGCGTGGGTGGGACGGTCGGCGAGGGGGGAAGCGAGGCCGGGAACTCAGGCCGGCTCGGCGAGCCGGCCCTGCCGGCGGGCGGGATTTGGCCGGGGCGGGGCGCGGCGGACCCGGAATCTGACTCGCCAGCGCGGGGCGCGGTGATTCGCTCGCGGGCCTGATGCCGGAATTCTGGAAAAAACTGCGGGCGAGCGTGCCGGGGACTTGGCTGGCGGCGTTGGCGCTGGCCGGGGGCTTCCAGTTGTTCGTGGCGTGGGACCAGTCGCATTGGTGGCGGGTGAAAGAAGACTATTCGTTCGGGTGGCTCGTGCCGCTCTTCGTGGCGTTCGTGATCCATGATCGTTGGGGCAAAATCGTCGCCGGCGTGAGCGCGTGCGCGGCGCCGGGCAGTCCGCGGGCGGCGGGCTGGCAGAAGTGGCTGCTGCGGTTCGCGATCGGCGCGACGCTGCTGCTCGGTGCGCTGTTCTTTTTGCTGGGCTCGTTCTACCGCGCGGGCGCGGGGACCTCGCAGCCCGGCACGCTGGCGATCACGCTCGGGATGATCGGGATCGTGCTGCCGCTGCTGGTGCTGAACGCGCCGGAGTCGGCGGCGCCGGGGGCGGGGACGCTCTTCTCGGATGCGCGGCTGCGGCTGGCGGCGTTGCTGTTGTTTCCCGTGCTGGTGTGGCTGGTGTCGGCGCCGATGGTGTCGGCGGTCGAGTCGCAGCTGAACCTGTTTCTGCTGCGGAAGGTGGTGACGGTGGTGGCGTTTGTCTTCGATACGCTGGGACTGCCGATCGAGCAGCAAGGCAACGTGCTGGCGTTGCCGCCGATCGACGGGAAACCGAACCAGGTGGGCGTGGCGGACGCGTGCTCGGGCATCCGGTCGCTGACGGCGTGCCTGTTTGCGGGCTCGTTTCTCGCGGCTGTGTTCGTGGACCGGCTGTGGAAGAAAATCTTCCTCGTGGCGGCGGCGATGGGTTTCGCCGTCCTGACGAACTTGGGGCGCAGCCTGTTTCTGACGGCGTGGGCCTACAACTACGGGCACGAAGCCATCGAGGGCAAAGTGCACGACGTGGCGGGCTACGCGGTGCTGGGCGTCACGGTGGCGGGGTTGTTGGCGTTGCTCCCGCTTTTGAATTTGCGGGTGGGCGGGGCGGAGGAGCCGGAGCATTCGCCGGCGTCGCCGGCAGAGTCGAAAACTTGAAGCTGCGCGCGGGGTCGAGGTAGCGGCGGGCGAGGGCGGACAGCTCGGCGCGGGTGATGGCGGCGGTGTCGGCCTGGCGGTCGCGGGCGGCGGCGAGGCGGTCGGGGCGCTCCTGCGCGTCGGAAAGGACGGTGCTGGCCCAGTAGACGTTGGTGCGGAGATTGTCGGCGCGCTCGCGGAGGTAGGGCTGCTTGGCGCAGGTGAACTCGTCTTCCTCGACGCCGCGCAGGGAGAGGGCGGCGGATTCGCGCTGGAGGATCTGGCTCACGGCGGCGAGGCGCGCGGGGTTGATCTCGGCATAGGCGAAAAAGTAGGTGAGGCCGGGGAAGCCGGGGGTGTCCTGAAAGCCGGCGGACGCGGAGTAGGCGGTGCCGAGTTCCTCGCGGACGCGGGCGTGGACGCGGTTGCCGAGGACGGCGGCGAGCAGGCGCAGGCGGCGTTCGTGGCGGATGTTTTCGAGCGGGCCGACGGGCCAATACCAGGCGACGGCGCATTGGGGCTGGCGCGGGTCGATGCCGATGGATTGGCCGTTGAGCGGGGCGGCGGGGATCGCGAAGGCGGGATCGCGCAGCGGCGCGGGGCGTGGTTTGCGCTCGGGCAGGGCGCCGAGGGTGCGGGCGACGGCGGCGGAGGCCTCGGCCCAGGTCGTCTCGCCGACGATGCTGAGCTCGATCGGGCCGGTGCGGAACTGCGGTTCGACCCAGGCTTTGAGCTCGGCGATGTCGCGGGAGAAGAGTTCGTCGGCGAGCGGGGTGCCGAAGCGGCGGTCGCCGCCGGCGAGGGTGCGGAGGGTGAAGAGGCCGAGGGCGCCGCCGGGCGACGCGGCCATCTGGCTATACATCGTGGCGAAGGCGGCGCGCACATCGCGCAGGGCTTCCACGCGGTAGGCGGAGTCGGCGAGGTGGGCGGCGATGAGCTGGAGCGCGAGGAGGAGATCGGCGCGCGGACAGACGGCGCGGAACTGGAGGCAGTCGGTGTGGGCGGCGAAGGAGAGGAAAATTCGGTGGCCGGCGAGGATGCGGCCGAGCTCGGCGGTGGGGTGGCGGCCGAGGCCGCCGGCGGGGACGAGTTGATGGGCGAGGAGCGGCAGGCCGGGCTGGTGTTCCGGCAGCGAGTGGAAACCGTCGCCGACGCGGACGTGGATCTCGACGGTGTCGGCGGCGAAATCGGTGGCCTTGAAATTGAGGCGCACGCCGTTGGCGAAGGCGGCGAGGGTGACGTCGAGATCGGGCACGCGTTCCTCGCGGGCGAGCGGGCCGGGCGGGCCGAAGTCGGTGTAGGCGAAGGGCACGGCGGCGGCGGCGGCGCGCGGGTCGACGGCGGAATCGCGGCTGGTGTTGAGGGCGGCGGCGATCTGGGTGCGCGTGATGGCGAAGGACGGATGGGCGGCGATGAACACGACGGGCGCCGCGGTCGACCACGCGGCGCGGAAGGCGTCGAGGCAGTCGGCGAGGGTGGTCGCGGCGAGGGCGGGCGCGAGTTCGCGTTCGAGTTCGGCGGGGTGGGCGAAGACGGTGCCGGCGGTGAGGCAACCGGCGATGCGGGTGGCGATCCAATCGGAGGGCCAGGTGGCGTGGGTGCGCACGCCCTGCTGGTGGTGGGCGAGGAGGCGGGCGCGGGCGGTGTCGAGTTCGTCGGCGGTGAAGCCGTGCTGGAAGGCGCGGCGGTGTTCGCGCTCGAGTTCGGCGGCGACGGTTTTCCAGTCGTTGATCTTGGTCGAGGCGGCGAGCGTGACGGTCTGCCACCGGCGCAGCGGGTAGGCGAGGTGGGCGACGGGCGAGACGAGCGTGGTGCCGGGTTCCTGGGCGATGCGCAGCATGCGCTCGTGGAACATCGAGAAGGCGAGGCCGAGGTGTTGCTGGCGGAGGCGCACGGCGCGGGTGTCGCGGACGGCGCCGAGGTGATGGGCGTGGACCAGCGAGATCTGGGCGCCGAGGAGGCCGGGGTCGGAAAAGACGGCGACATCGGGCGAAGTGGTTGCGGTGGGCAGCACGTCGGCGGGCTCCTCGCGGGCGGGGGCGCGGGCGGCGAGCGAGGCGAATTCGCGCTCGATCAGCGAAACGACGGCATCGGGCTCGACTTGGCCGACGACGATCACGGCCATGCGTTCGGGGCGATACCAAGCGTCGTAGAAGGCGCGGAACTGCGCCTGCGTGAACGTGCGCAGCGTCGCGGGCGTGCCGGACACGGGCCGGCGGGCGGGGCGGGCGCCGGGCCAGAGCAGCGACTGCAGCGCGAGGCCGCTGCGCTGGACGGGGACATCGCGGGTGGCCAATTCGGAGAGGACGACGCCACGCTCTTTCTCGATCAGGGGCGGGTCGAACGTGACGGCTTCGGCGTATTCACGAAACACATGCAGGCCCTCGCGCAACGTGGCCGCGGTGGCGTCGGGCAGCTCGAGGTGGTAGATGGTGCTCTCGTAGGAGGTGAAGGCGGCGTTGTCGGGGCCGAGGCCGACGCCGAGGCGCTGGAGGGCGGCGGTGAGGGAGCCGGCGGGGTGCGCGCGGGTGCCGCGGAAGGCCATGTGTTCGACGAAGTGGGCGAGGCCGAGTTCGTCGTCGCGTTCGTGGGCGGAGCCGACGGCGACGAGGAGGCGGAGGGAGACGCGGTCGCGCGGGACGGCGTTGGGCATGACGACCCAGCGGAGGCCGTTGGGCAGCGTGCCTTCGCGCAGAGCGGGGTGCGGCGGGAGGTCGCTGGCGACGGCGGGCCAAGGGGCGGCGCGGGTGGCGAGCGGCGCGACGATCCAGCCGGTGAACAGAAGAAACCAAACCGCGGCGGGAAACCACGGACGGAGCCGCCGCGGCGCGGAGGCGGCGGAGCGCGGCGGAGCGGACGGGCCGCGGACCGCGGCGGGGCGCGGGGCGGCGGAGGCGCTCACGATTTTTTCGGCGCGGGGACGACGGTCACGCGGCTGGCGCGGTCGGCGCCGAGGTAGGATTTCGCGAGGGCGCCGAGTTCCTCGGGCGTGATCGCTTCGTTGTCGCTGTAGCGGGTGCGGCTCCAGTCGAGGGCCTCGGGGCGCTCCTGGGCGCGGGCGAGGACGCTGCCGAGCCAGTATTGGTTGGTGCGGGCGGATTCGCGGAGATTGGTGAGGATGGGTTTTTTGGCGCGCTCGAGTTCCTCGGCGGTGACGCCTTTTTCGGCGAGGTCGGCGGCGATGCGGACGATGATGTCGGCGACCTGCTGGGCGCGGGGCGGGTCGATCTCGACGGCGGCGAGCAGGTAGCCATAGCCCGGATACACGTCGCTGGCGGAGCTGCCGGCGCCGGGGCTGTAGGCGTCGCCGAGTTCCTCGCGGACCTTGACGCGGAGGCGGTCGTTGAAGACCTCGCCGAGCAGGTTGAGGCGGCGGGCGCGGCGGATGTCGAGGCCGTCGGTGGTGGGCCAGAAGAGGCGGAGCGTGCCCTTGGGGATTTCGGTCTCGATGGCGAAGTGGCGGGTGAAGGGCTGGGCGGGGAATTTCACGACGCGGGCGGCGTCGTGGGCGACGTGCGGGCCGCGTTTGGGCAGGGCGCCGAGGGTTTGGGCGACGGCGGCGACGGTGGCCTCGAGGTCGAGGTCGCCGACGATGGCGATCTCCATCGGGCCGGAAGCGAGTTCGGGCATGATCCAGGCTTTGGCCTCGGCGAGAGTGCGCTGGAGCAGGACGTCTTTCGCGGGCAGGCCGAAGCGCGGATCGCCGCTCGCGAGGAGCGGGGCGATCTCGAGGTTGAGCGGGCCGGAGGCGGTGTGGGCGAAGCTGAGGTAGATCTGGTCGATGCCCTTCTGGACTTGGCGCGCGGCTTCGGGGCGGAAACCGGGATCGGTGATCCGGGCGGCGACGAGCTGGAGCTGGAGGAGGAGGTCCTCGCGGTTGGTGCCGCCGCCGACGGTGAAGGCGTCTTCGCCGGCGCCGAGGCCGGCGGAGACGGTGCGGCCGGCGAGCACGCGGCGGAGGTCGTCGGCGCTGTGTTGGCCGAGGCCGCCCTCGTTGTAGGTCCGGTTGAGGTAGAAGGAGAGGCCGGGTTTGTCCTTGGGCTCGGTGAGGCGGCCGTGGCCGACGCGCACGCCGACGCGGATGCGGTTGGCCTCGAAGTCGGTCTTCTTGAGGTTGAGGCGGACGCCGTTTTCGAAGGTGAGGAGATGGACGTCGAGGTCGGCGACGTGCTCGCGTTTCACGACTTTGCCGGCGGGGCCGAAGTCGGTGTAGGCCCACTTGGCGAC
>JBILLY010000319.1:0-5759 GCA_044375835.1 Opitutaceae bacterium | reverse complement strand
GGAGGCGCACGGGACCTTCGGCGGGCTGGAGGCGAAGGCGGAACTCGACGCGTATGCGGCGTCGCCGGACCGGTTGAAATTGCTCGGGGCGCCGACGGTGACGAGCGAGCGCGACAAGAAAGTGTTTTGGGACGTCGCCAAGGCGGAGGCGTTTGCGGCGGCGGCCAAGGCGCCGCCGACGTATCGGGCGACGGAGAAGAAGGCGACGCGCACGGAGCGGCCGCCGCTGCCCTACGACCTGCAGGAAATGCAGAAACTGATGTCGAAAAAGTTCGGCCTCACCGCGACGGACACGCTCGCGATTCTGCAAAAACTCTACGACGCGAAACTCATCAGCTACCCGCGCACGGACTGCCGGCACCTGCGGGAGGACATGAAGGACAAGCTCTACGCCTCGCTGCAGACGGTGCACGCGCACCTGCGGGCGACGCGGCCGGCGCTGCACCTCGCGCAGCAGGAGCTGATGCCGAAGACGGTGGCGGCGGCGGCGCGGGCCTACGACGACAAGCAGGTCGAGGGGCACTACGGCCTCGTGCCGACGGGCGAGACGGACGGCGTGGCGCAGCTGACCGGCAACGATCTCTTCGCCTACCTGACGGTGGTGCAGACGACGCTGATGGCGCTGGACGAGGCGGCGAAATACCGCGGCGTGACGCGGCGCTACACGCAGGAAGGCGGAGCGGGGCCGTATGCGCCGGCGGTGTTCAAGGCGACGCGGGAGCAGGTGGAGTTTCCCGGGTTCAATCGCTGGGTGAAGCGGGAGGCGAAGCCGGTGGCGGAGCTGCCGCCGGCGACGGAGCTGCAGACGCTGGAGGCGGTGACGCTGAAGGAGCTGACGACCAAGCCGCCGGAGCACTACACGGACGCGACGCTGCTCGACGCGATGCGCTACGCGGGCGAGACCTTCGACGACGACCTGCCGGAGGAGCAGCGCGAGGCGATGGTCGAGGTGATGAAGGACAAAGGCATCGGCACGGCGGCGACGCGGGCGGCGATCATCGAGAAGATCGTGCTGCGCGGCTTTGTGGTGCGGGAGAAATCACGGCTGCTCTCGACGGAGAACGGGCGGCTGCTCTGCCGGGAACTCGGGGCGCGCACCCCGGCGATGCTCTCGGCGAAACTCACGGGCGAGTGGGAGCTGATTTTGAAGAAAATGGAGCGCAACGCGTCGCCGCTGACGCGCGAGCAGTTCCTCGACGCGCTGCTGGAGAACGTGGTCGCGATGAAGGAGGCGTTCATCAAGGGCAGCGCGCGGCCGGGCATCCACGAGCCGGTGATCCCGGTGACGGCGGGCACGCCGGTGACGGACGCGCTGTGCCCGAAGACGCAGGAGGCGCTGCTGGACCGCGGGCCGTTTTTCGAGGCGGCGGGCTGGCCGGGGGTGCGGCTGTGGAAAAGCGCGTTCGGGAAAACGTGGAGCGCGGCGGAGTTCGTGGCGCTGCTGGAGAGCGTGAAGGCGGGGAAACCGTTCCGCGCGACGGGGCTCAAGGCGGCGAACGGCGGGCGCGACTACGAGGCGGAGCTGACGATCGACGAGGAGAAGAAGAAGCTCGTGATTTTCGTGCCGGAGCCGACGAAAGTGAAAGGCGTGAAGTGCCCGAAGTCGGGCAAGCTGATGCTGGACGGCGGCGCGTTTTTCGAGGCGCCGGGTTGGCCGGGCGTGCGGCTGTGGAAAAACGCGTTCGGCAAGACGTGGACGGCGGCGGACTACGTGCCGGTGCTGCAGGGCTGGAAAGACGGCGCGCCGATCGAAGTCGGCGGGCTGGTGTCGGCGAAGTCGGGCAAGACTTACGCGGCGAAGCTCGTGCTGGAGGAGGCGACGGGGAAGGTGAAGCTGGATTTCGGGCCGGGACCTCAGACCTGAGTGTTGGCCGAGCCCTTCGTTACCAAGGCTTGGCAATGCTCGAAAACGTCTTTCGCGAATTCGAGCAGGGTGTCGGCAATTTCCGGCACCGGGCGGTCGAGCACCGGTTCAAGTGGAGTCTTGTATTCCAGCACGCAGCAGAGTCCTTTGTTCCACTTTGCGACTCGTTCGTGCGACTGTGCCTGCACCTGCAAGGCGCCGCATTTGAAGTTCGTCGGCGGAATGCGTAAGCTGCTTCTCTCGCGGGCATCTTTGGGAACGTAGATGCGCGCACCGAGAACCGCCTGGCCGATCTTTGGTGATGATGAACCGGCGGGTTCGACGAAAAGGTAGATGAGATGCAGCCAGGGGGTGAGGCGTCCGATTTGGAATCCCAGCCGGCTTGCATCGAGCGTGCAGCGACATCCCTTGGCCAGGAAATAGGCTCTGACGTTGCGGAACTGATCGCCGAAGACCTCTGCCGTTTCGTTCGCCGCGAAGAGCGTTCCCCATCCGTTCGGAAGCTCGAAGGGACACATGCCGAGTGAGCGCATATAGTGACCGAAGTCGTGCGCGAGCCGCTGTTCGGATTGCTGCAACATGGCGTGCACGTCCCGCCAGAGATAGTGCGGCGCGATCGGTCGGAGGTAGCGAGCGTCACCCAGCACCTCCGCGCTGACGTTGATCGGGACGTTGCTGATCAAGGCGAGGCGATGGGGACGTGGCCACGACATGGCCAAGTAGCGCTCGAGTTGTCGCTCGCCGAGCGGGCTGCGGAGCTTGTGCTCGCAGACAATGTCGAAGGCGTCGCAACGCAGCAGAAAGTCCGGGCGATTCTGAGCATCCGAACCGGGGTGGTTTTCGGATTTTTGGAATCGGGCGGGTGGTTTGCCTGCTTGTCGCAGCAACTCGTCGACCAGAGACTGCCCCACTTCCGGCACACATTCGATAAGGTAGTGCAGGTGCGCGGTGAAGCGGTCTTCCTCGGAAAGGCCTTCGGAAAGCAGGAAAATATTCATCGAGTGGTCTCCGTGGTATCCCGTCCGTCTGTTTTGGGGGAGACAGCGCGGCCGACGGATCGTCAGCTCCGCGCGAACTCCAGCAGCGGGGCGAAGTTGTTCTCATCGGCGGCGCGGACGGCGGTGAGGTAGCGGGCCCGGGTTGCGCCGGCGGGGACGAGGTCGGTGCGGGCGCCCCACGTGAGCGGCGGGGCGGAGCGCGAGGCGACGAGGAGATCGGCGACGAGGCGGGCGTGGCGGCCGTTGCCGTTGGGCCAGGGGTGGATCACGACGAGGCGGTGATGGAGGCGCACGGCGATTTCGGCGAGCGGGTAGGCGGCATGGGAAAGTTGAGTCTGCGTGTCGTCGAAGGCGTTGCGGACGCCTTCGGTGAGGCGAGGCACGGCCCAGCCGAGATTTTTCTCGGTGGTGCGATAACGACCGGCCCAGCGCCAGACGCCGTGAAACATCCGGCGATGCAACTCGCGGGCAAAGGTATCGGTGAGCAGGTCGGCGCGCGCGAGGGTCTTGGCGCGCATGGCCCAGACGCGGGCGGCGTGGATGGTGTGGCGCTCCAGTTCATTGAGTTGGGCGCGCGTCGAGAGGCTGGGGATGAGGTCGAGTTGCTCTTCGGGCGTGAGCGGCGTGTCGCCCTCTTCCGTGGGGAAGAGATCGTCGCCAGGATTCATGGCGCCCGGTGGGACGGCGGAGGCACGGAGGACGCACGCGGTGGAGTGAGGTCGCCGACCGCTTGGCCTTCGAGGGACATGGAGTGTTCGGTCGCGAGGAGGTGGGCTCGCTCGGGGTCGTGATGCGCAGCGAGGGCGGTGAAGGTGGCGGCGACGGTGGCGCGCGGGACGACAAAGTAGACGAGTTCGCAGTCCATGGCGTCGGCGGCGCGTTGGAGAGAGTTCAGGCTGATCGCACCGCGGGCTTCGGAGGTTTCGAGGGCGGCGTAGGATTGGCGTGACAGGCCGAGTTTGGTGGCGACTGCGGCTTGGGTGAGGGCGGTGCTTTCGCGGACGGCGCGGAGCCAGCCGTGGATGGGGCGTCGGGCGGCGGACCGGGCGGCTTGGAGCGGTGTGAGGTGTTGATCTAGGCCGCGGAGAACGATGTCGCGGACGGGGGCTTTCATGCAGGTGATAGGCTGCTTGGGATTTCAAATAAGCAAGTTTAAGACTGCTAAATACTGCAAAAAGGCAGATTTAAGTTTGCCTCATGATCAATCGCGCAGCGAAGCGCTGACGCGTTCCTTCTGCCAGCGGGCTATGCGGCGCGACGGCCTGAACCGCTCGGGAAACGCACACCCACGTGATCAGAGCTCCTTGATCGAGATGTTGCGGAACTGGACGAGGCTGGAGGCGGGGTTGTATTTGCCGTCCTTGAAGCCGCCGTGGTGCTGGAGGGCGAGCGGGCCGGCGGCGGGGAGGCCGGGGAGTTCGGCGTTTTCGATCACGGTTTTGCCGTTGAGCACGACGGTGAGGCGTTCGCCGCGGAGGGTGATCTCGAAGGTGTTCCACTCGCCGACGGGTTTGTCGGCGCGGACTTTGGGCGTGACGCCGGCGCGGACGGCGGGCGGCTGCTTCGCGTCCATGCGGTAACCGTAGACTTCGCCGGAGCCGATGGGCCAGCACCAGATGTTGAGCTGGGCCTTGGAGGTGCCGCGGAGGTAGATGCCGGAGTCGGCGTTGGGCGTGGGCGTGACGATATCTTTGCCGTCGGGGCCTTTTTTGTGCGTGCCGTCGGGGAGCACGGTGGGGACGGGGTAGAGGCCGGTGGTTTCCTTGATGCGCCAGTCGAGACGGAGGACGAAGTCGCGGTAGGATTTCTCGGACCAGAGGTTCTTGTCGCCGGTGGCTTCGGAGCGGGCGTCGTAGTCGATGACGCCGCCGAGGACTTTCCAGTGGCCGTTGTCGCCGACAGGAGTTTTCCAGCCGGAGAGGTCGCGGCCGTTGAAGAGGGAGATCCAGCCGGCGTCGGCGGCGTGGGCGGCGAGGGCGGACGCGGCGAGGAGGACGAGCGGGGCGAGGCGGCGGGCGAAGAAAGGCGAAAGGCGGAAGGCGAAAGGCGAAAGGGAGGAGGGGCGGGGGAGGTTCATGGGGGAGGCGGCGGGTTGGGGGATGGAAGGTGAAGCGGGAGAGGGATGGCGGAGAACAACGGGAAGTCCTGAACCAGGGGGCGGGGACGCTCGCTGCTATGCGGCGGCGAGGGCATCGGCCCAATGGAAACGTGACCTCCGATGGCTTGATGCGGACCGCGGCGCGAGCGGCGGGACCGTGTGCCACTCAAGCTCCCGTCGGTCCCTGTGCTCACGCGCAGGGCTACGGGGACTAACCGAGGTCTCGCGACGTCGCGGATGTTGCATCAGAACTGGAAGGTGTTCGTGAGGGTGATCAGGCGCGGGTCGGTGTAGCGGGGGTAGCGGGCGATGCGGCCCTGGTTGGTGACGTTGTTGAAGGCGTTGTCGACGTTGAGCTGGCCGGTCCAGCGGACGCGGCCGAACTTGGTGCTGTATTTGAAGAACGGGCTCACGACGAATTCGTCGGCGTTGAGACGCTCGGGGATCATGAGCTGGCCGGTGATGAAGAGGCCGCCGGGGTCGCGCACGCGGCCGCGGGCCCAGCGGATCGAGCCGCCGGTGCTGAAGCCGCGGAGGCGGCCCTCGCGGAAATCGTAGCGGGTGACGAAGCTGCCGCGATACTGGCGCGGCTGCACGTCGTCGGCGGACTGCGCCTCGAGGAAGTCGTGGGCCGCGGCGAGGGCGGCGTCGATCTCGGCGGCGCTGCGGCCGTGGGTGCGAAGGTGCTGTTCGGCGAGCGCGACTTTGCCGCGGAGCTGCGGGACGGAGGCGGAGCGGCGGTTCTGCGTGTCGCCGTAGCCGAGGCGCATCGTCCAGTTGCGCGTGAGGTTGGCGGTAA
>JBILLY010000318.1:0-5765 GCA_044375835.1 Opitutaceae bacterium | reverse complement strand
CCAAGCGCCTCTACGTCGACCTGAGCGGCGAATACACGCTCTACAAGCGCATCGCCCTCTTCGCCGCCCTGCGCAACATCGGCGACGCCCCGGACGACATCCAGGTCTACGGCCCGAGCACGCCCGAGCACGCCCAGTTCCGCCAGCGCACCGAATACGGCTCGCTCTGGACCTTCGGCCTCAAGGGCACGTTCTGAGCCGGCGGCCGCCCGTTCGCCTCGCATCATGCTCCCGCGGCTCCGTCGCGCGCTGCTCCTCCTCGGCTTCGCCGCGCTCGCCGCCTGCGGCTGCGCCGCGACGCCCCGGCCCAACGTCCTCATCCTCCAGACCGACGAGCACAACTTCCGCACGATCGGCGCCTACCGCGCGCTCCTCCCGCGCGCCCAGGCCGAGATCTGGGGCGAGGGCATCAAAGTCGACACGCCCCACCTCGACTGGCTCGCCGCCCGCGGCGCCATCGCCGACCGCTACTACGCCACCTCGCCGGTCTGCACGCCCTCGCGCGCCGCGCTCATGACCGGCCGCTACCCGCAGAACACCGGCGCCATCCGCAACGACCTCCGGCTGCGCGAGGACCAGATCACGTTTGCCGAGGTGCTGCGCCGCGCCGGCTACGCCACCGGTTACGCCGGCAAGTGGCACCTCGACGGCGACGCCCGCCCGGGCTGGGCCCCCGCGCGCAAGTTCGGCTGGGACGACAACCGCTACATGTTCAACCGCGGCCACTGGAAAAACCTCGCCGAGGACGCCCGCGGCCCGCGCGTCGGCGCCGTCAACGCCGCCGGCACGCCCACCTACGACCTCGCCGGCGCCGACACCAAGTCCTTCACCACGGATTTCCTCACCGACCGCACGATCGACTTCATCCGCCGCCACCACGCGCGGCCGTTTTGCTGGATGGTCAGCTACCCCGATCCCCACGGCCCCAACACCGTGCGCGCGCCCTACGACACGATGTTCCTCGGCCTCGAGTTCCAACCGCCGGCCAGCGCGAAAACCCCGGGCCGAGATCTGCCCGCCTACGCCGCCACCCTCGCCGGCGCCTTCAACCGCGCGCAGATGGCGAAGTATTTCGGCATGGTGAAATGCCTCGACGACAACATCGGCCGCATCCTCGCCGTCCTGCGCGAACTCGGCGTGCTGGAAAACACCGTCATCGCCTTCACCTCCGACCACGGCGACCTCTGCGGCGAGCACGGCCGCGACAACAAGGGCGTGCCCATGGAAGCCTCCGCGCGCATCCCGTTCATTTTGCACGCCCCCGGCCTCGTCCCGCCCGGCACCGTCGTCCGCCCGGCGCTCGGCTCCGTCGACTTCAAGCCCACGCTCCTCGGGCTCCTCGGCGTCCCCGCCACACCCGGGATGGAGGGCCGCGACGCGTCCCCGCTCTTCCGCGGCGCCTCCGCCGCCGGCTGGACCGACCAAGCCTTCATCCGCATCGGCGGCGCCGCCCGCGCCTCGGTCGCGGCGGCCGGCGAAGACGGCGCCATCGCCGAAGGCGCCGGCTGGATGGGCGTCTTCAGCCGCCGCCACAAATTCATCGTCGCCGCCGACGCCGCGCCCGCGCTCTTCGACCTCGAAGCCGACCCCGACGAACGCGTGAATCTCGTCGGCGTGCCCGCGCACCGCGACACCGTGCGCCGCCTCGCCGCCACCCTCGCCGACTACGCCCGCCGCCACCACGACCCGCTCCTCTCCGCGCCGCGCGTGCAATCCGACCTTGCGTGGGCTGCCTCTCCTCGCGCCGACTATCCCGGCCCACTCGCCGCTCCGGCCACCGCCGGCGCCAAGAAAGGCAAAAAGAAGTCCGGCTGATTCGCTTTCCACCACCGCCCCATGCCCCGCTCCACCCGTCTCCGGCTGCTCGCCGTCCTCGCTTCGCTCATGGTCGCACCCGCCGTCTTCGGTGCCACCCGGCCCAATATCCTCGTCCTTTTCGCCGACGACCAGCGCGCCGACACCATCGGCGCCCACGGCAATCCCCACATCAAGACGCCGCACCTCGACGGCCTCGTCCGCGCCGGCGTCAGCTTCCGCCGCAACTACGTCATGGGCGGCAACAGCGGCGCCGTCTGCGTGCCCAGCCGCGCCATGCTGCACAGCGGCAAACATTGGTTCGGCATCGCCAACACCCAGACCCTCGCCGGCGAGAAGCTCATGGGCGAACTCTTCGGCGAGCACGGCTACACCACCTTCGGCACCGGCAAGTGGCACAACGGCCAACCCTCGTGGCTCCGCTCCTTCCAGCACGGCGAGGCCGTGATGTTCGGCGGCATGTCCGACCACGAAAAAGTCCCGCTCCACGACCGCGGCCCCGACGGCAAGATGGCCGGCCCCCGCACCGGCGACGGATTCTCCACCAACCTCTTCGCCGACGCCGCGATCAAGTTCCTCGAGAAACACGACACCGCCGCGGGCACCAAACCGTTTTTCTGCTACATCGCGTTCACCGCCCCGCACGACCCGCGCCAGCCGCCTCCCGGCTTCCCCGCCGACTACACGTCGCGCCCCCCGCTCCCCAAAAACTTCCTTCCGCAGCTCCCCTTTGACAACGGCGCGATGAACGGCGGCCGCGACGAAAACCTCGGCGCCTGGCCCCGCACCGAGGCCATGATCCGCGACCAGCTCGCCGAGTATTACGCGATGGTCGAGCATCTGGACGCCCGCATCGGCGACGTCCTCGCCGTGCTCAAGCGCCGCGGCCTCGCCGACAACACCATCGTCGTCTACGCCGCCGACAACGGCCTCGCCGTCGGCTCCCACGGCCTCCTCGGCAAACAGAACATCTTCGAGCACTCGATGCGCACGCCGCTCATCGTTTCCGGCCCCCGCATCCCGCGCGGAAAATCCAGCGACGCGTTCACCTACCTGCTCGATATCTTCCCCACGCTCTGCGACGCGGCCGGCGTCCCCGCGCCCGCCGGCGTCTTCGGCGAGAGTCTCCGCCCGCTCTGGGAAGGATCGAAGCCGCGGATCCGCGACACCGTTTTCCTGCCCTACATCCAGGTCCAGCGCGCCGTCCGCGACGAGCGCTGGAAACTCGTCCGGTATCCCAAACTCGGCTACAGCCAGCTCTTCGACCTGCAAACCGATCCCGACGAGACGCGCTCCGTCTACGACCTCCCGGCCAACGCCGCGCACATCGCCCGCCTCACCGCCGCGATGCAGGCCTGGCAGCGGAAAGTCGGCGACACCCTCGTGCTCAACGAAGGCAGCACCCCGCCGCCGCCGATCGACCTCACCGGCAAGGCCCGCAAAACCGACCAGTGGCAGCCGGCGTGGATCGTCAAAAAATACTTCGACCCGCAGGAGTGACTCGTCGCGCCGGCCGCACCGCCGCTCCCGTCCACGCGGCATCCCCCGTCGCCCGACAAGACTTCCAGCGCGCCCGCGCGTCGGGCGCGAACACAGTCCATCACCCCCAGAACCCCCTCCGCACCCTCCTCGCGGCTCCCGTCGCCGCTTTCGTCCTCACCGTCTCCGCCCCGGCCGCCGCCGCCTCGCCGTCCGGCAGCTGGAAATTCGAGCGCCCCGGTTTCAACGGCGGCGACGCCACCGAGTCGGAATGGATCGCCAAGCGGGCGAAGAGTTTCCCGGCGCTCCCTGCGGCCGTCCCTCGCTCAGCCGTCGACGCGCAGCAGCCCCTGTTCGAAACCGCGCGCGACCGCCTCGGCGCGGTCCGCCGACTCGAGTTTCTGCAAAATCGCTTTCACGTGCGCCTTCACCGTGTGCTCGCTGATCGAGAGCGCCATCGCGATGTCGCGGTTCGAGAGTCCCCGGCGCATGCCGTCGAGCACCTCGACTTCGCGGTGCGAGAGGTGTTTGCGTTTCGCGAGTTCGCCCAACCGCCGCTCGGTCGCCTCGGGCACGTAGCGCCCTCCGCCGTGCACGCGCCGGATCGCCCGCACCAGCTCCTCCCGCGTGACGCTCTTTTGCAGGTAGCCGGCCGCGCCTCCCTCGATGGCGCGTTGCAGATCCTCGTCGAGATCGGATGTCGTCAGCATCAGCACCCGCGCCTCCGGCGCTTGCCCGCGCAAGACCCGCAACGCCTCCAGCCCGCCCATGCCGGGCATCCGCACGTCCATCAGCACCACGTCGGGCCGCTCCGTGCGGAATCGCTCGAGCGCCTGGGCCCCGTCTTCGGCCTCCGCCACCACCGTCAACCCCTCGTCCAGCGCCAGCACGGCGGCGAGGCCCATGCGCACCACCGAATGATCGTCGACCAGGAGGATGCGAATCGGACTCGGAGAGGCGGGCATGAGCACAGGAGGGCCGTTATCATGGCCGCAACCTCCCTCCACCGCAATCGCCCGAACGGGCAATGCCGCCCGCCTTGCCGCACCGCGGCGCCCATGCGAGAAGCAGGCGTGATTTCCCCCGCCTGCCCCAGCTCGTTCCGGCGCCGCAGCGTCGCGCCGTAGTGGCCCGCCCCGTGCACGCCCGGTTGGCCTTCGGTCCCCTCGCCGCCGTCGTCCTCGCGCTCACCTGGGTGCTCGCGGCCGGTTGCTCGCGCCCGCCGCCTCCCGCGACCGCGGCGACACCGGCCGCCGTCACCACCCCGCCGCTCGCCCTGCGCCCCGCCCCGATCGGCCAACACGCCGCCGGCACGCCCTGGATCGCCCACGTCGCCGCCGTCGACCTCGACCGCGACGGCCGCCTCGATGTCCTCGCCTGCGAGGCCCAGGCCGGCCACGTGCTCTGGCTGCGGCAAAACGCCGCCGGCGGCTTCGACGAACAACTCCTCGCCGCCGACCTCCGCGCACCCGTGCACGCCGAGGCCGCGGACCTAGACGGCGACGGCGACCTCGACGTCGTGGTCGCGAGCATGGGTTTTGTTTTTCCCAACAACGACCGCATCGGCACCGTGTTCATCCTCGAGAACGACGGCCGCCAGCGCTTCACCGCCCGCCCCGTGCTCGAGCACGCCGAGCGCGTCACCGACGTGCGCGTGGCCGATTTCGACGGCGACGGGAAACTCGACCTCGCGCTCGCCCAATTCGGCTACGACCAAGGCTCCGTGTCGTGGCTTCAGCGCACCGGCCCGTGGACGTTTCGCCGCCACGCCTTGCTCGAACTCTCCGGCGCCGTCGCCCTCGGCGTCGCCGATTTCAACGGCGACGGCCGCCCCGACCTCGCCGCGCTCGTCTCCCAACAATGGGAAGAACTCCATCTCTTCGAAAACACCGGCGGCGCCTTCCGCTCGCGCCGCCTCTGGGGCTCGACCAACGAGGACTTCGGCAGCAGTGGCCTGAGCGTCGCCGACCTCAACGCCGACGGCCGGCCCGACCTCGTGTTTTCCAACGGCGACGGTTTCGGCCCCGCCGCGACGCCCGGCCCACGCCCCTGGCACGGCGTGCAATGGCTCGAAAACCGCCCCGACGGCACGTGGCGCTACGCGCGCATCGGCGATCTGGCCGGCGCCTACAGCCCGGTCGCCGTCGACCTCGACCGCGACGGCGCGCTCGATGTCGTGGCGGTCGCCGCCTACGCCAGCCGCGGTCTCGCCGGCAGCTCGCACCCGTCGCTCGTCTGGTTTCGCCACGACGGCCGCGGTGGTTTCACGCCGCACGTGCTCGCGACGGCGCCCCGCGACCAGCTCGCGCTCGCGGTCGGCGACTTCGCGCGGGACGGGCGCCCCGCGCTCGTCACCGGCGGCTTCTTCCTCGCCGCCGCCTACGACGGGCTCGGCCGCCTCACGCTTTGGCGTCCCTGATTTCCGCCATGCCGTCCCGCCTCCGCCGCCTGTTGCCCGCCGGCACCCTCGG
>JBILLY010000317.1:0-5775 GCA_044375835.1 Opitutaceae bacterium | reverse complement strand
GAACTCGGGCTCGCCGTCCTTGAGGGAGATGGAGTTGACGATGCCTTTGCCCTGGAGGCACTGGAGGCCTTTCTCGAGGACGCTCCATTTGGAGGAGTCGAGCATCACGGGCACGCGGGCGATCTCGGGCTCGGCGGCGATGAGGTTGAGGAACTTCACCATCGTGGCCTCGCCGTCGATGAGGGCCTCGTCGACGTTGATGTCGATGACGTTGGCGCCGCTCTCGACCTGCTGGCGGGCGATGGCGAGGCAGGCGTCCCAGTCGCCGGCCTTGAGGGCCTTGGCGAATTTGGGCGAGCCGGTGATGTTGGTGCGCTCGCCGACGACGAGGAACGAGGAGGCGGCGGAGGAGGTGGGCGAGGAGGACACGGTCAGGAAAGGGATGAGGGCCGGCGGGCGGCGAAGGTGACGGCGCCGTGGGCGGCGGTGTCGTGGACGAGCGTGAGACCGGCGGCGGCGAGTTGCCGGCGGACGTGGTCGGGCGCGAGGCGGAGTTTTTCGTAGGCGCTCGTGCTGAGCGTCCAGCGGGCGCCCTCGCGGCGGTGCACCAGATCGTGCACCGTCACATGGGAGACGGAGTATTCGAGAAAGCAGGTGAGGTGGCAGTCGGCATCGCTCTGCACGGGGAGGAAACGCGCGGTGCCCTCGCGGGGGACGGTGTAGTCGCGGAAGCCGAGCACCAGCCAGCCGCCGGGAGCCAGCGCACGGGCAGCGCGGGAAATCATGGCGTCGACGTCGGCCGGCGACGACAGGTGGGTGAGCGTGTCGCCGCAGCAGACGATGACCTCGGGGGCGGGCGACGGGAGAAACTGTTCGAAGTCGCGGAGATCGCCGTGGACAGTGCGCACGGTGCGTCCGCCGGCTGCGGCGGCGAGTTCGGCGAGCAGAGCGGACGAGAGGTCGATGGCGGTGACGGCGAACCCGGCGTCGGCGAGCGGAAGGCTTTGGTGGCCGTTGCCGGCGCCGAGGTCGACGGCCGTGGCGCCGGGACCGCTGGGTGCGAGACCGAGTTCGTCCAGGAGAGCGGCGAAACGGGCGCGCGGTCCCTCGGCGCCGCCGCTCATCCAGGAGTAGAGCGGGGCGAGATGGGTGTCGTAGTGCGCCTGGACGCTGGCCATGGACTCAGGCGACGGCGAGGGGTTCGAGGCCGCTCAGGCGCAGGGCGCGGGCGGCTTGCGGGACCATGCGCGGGGCGCGGCCTTTGACGGCCTGGGCGATCGCGGCGATGTGCGCGGGCGTGGAGCCGCAGCAGCCGCCGACCATGTTGACCCAGCCTTGGCCGGCGAACTCGCCGAGGATGCGGGCCATGTCGGCGGGCGTCTCGTCGTAGCCGCCGAAGGCATTGGGCAGGCCGGCATTCGGGTAGCAGCTGGTGTAGCAGCCGGCGATGCGCGCCAGCTCCTCGACGTAGGGGCGCATGGCGGCGCCGCCGAGGGCGCAGTTGATGCCGACGGAGAACGGGTTCGCGTGGGCGATGCTGGCGTAGAAGGCGGAGATGGTTTGGCCCGACAGCGTGCGGCCCGAGGCATCGGTGATCGTGACGCTGATCATCACGGGGACGCGGGCGGCGTCGCCGCGGCGGTCGAACACCTGCTCGATGGCGAAGAGGGCGGCCTTGGCGTTGAGCGTGTCGAAGATCGTCTCGACGAGCAGCGCGTCGACGCCGCCGTCGAGGAGCGCCTCGATCTGCTCGGTGTAGGCGGTGACGACCTGGTCCCAGGTGACGGCGCGGTAGTCGGGGCGGTTGACGTCGGGCGACATCGACAGCGTGCGGTTGAGCGGGCCGATGGCGCCGGCGACGTAGCAGCGGCGGCCGGGCGCCGCGGCCTCGGCGCGGTCGGCGGCGCGGCGGGCGCAGGCGACGGCGGTGAGGTTGAGATCGCGGACGATGGGCTCGAGCCGGTAGTCGGCCTGGGCGATGGTGGTGCCGCTGAAGGTGTTGGTTTCGACGAGGTCGGCGCCGGCGGCGAAGTAGTCGCCGTGGATTTTCTCGATGACGTCGGGGCGCGTGAGACAGAGCAGGTCGTTGTTGCCCTTGAGGTCGTGGGGGTGGGCCTTGAAACGGTCGCCGCGGAAGTCGTTTTCCTCGAGCTGGTAGGTCTGGATCATGGAGCCCATCGCGCCGTCGAGCACGACGATGCGCGAGGCGAACAGCCGGCGAAAGGCGTCCGCTCGCGCCGGGTCGGCGGCGAAGGCCGCGGCGGCGGAAGAAGGTGACGTGGGCGTGGTCATGTGCGGGCGAGGCTAGGACGAGGGAAGGGCTTGGCAAGCGACATATCCACGCATCGCGATTTGTTGATACGTTTGACAGAGATGCCGCTTGCTTCGGCCGACGCGGGCCGGTGAGGTGCGCGTGTCGGTCGTTCTTTTCGGTTCTCGTTTTGGAAACAGGGAAGGCCGTGAAAGCCGGCCACAGTTGCGCTGCGGTAACGCATCACAGACCCCCAAGCGCGCCCACCGCGGCGCGTGCAAAGTCAATCGGTCGCTCCGGCGGCCGGTGAAGGCGAGGGGCGAGGAAGCGCGGTGCGCGCAAGTGCCAAGGAACAAGGACCAAGGAGCAAGAAACCGGCGGAGCGCCGATCTTGTGACTTGCGCCTTGGGTCTTGTTGCTTGCCGCGCGGCGCGCGGCACATGCGGAGTCCGAACATCTGGCCCGAGACGACTCACGCGGGGGGCGCGATTGCGCGCGCCGTCCGCGAAAACTTCATCGCAAGAATGAAGCGTGAGAGTGGGCCTCCGCCGCTGGCCGGCGGGCGGTTCTGCTCTTGGCGCCGCCGTTACCAGCAGAACTCAATGAAAACGTATTCCAACGCCGGGCGCCGGGTGCGCCGGGCTTTCCGCGTCGCCGCCGGGTGGGCGGCGACCGTGGCCGCCGTCCCCGCGCAGACGGCGCCGACCGAACTCGCGCCCGTGTTCTCCACGGCGACGCGCACTCCGAGCGAAGCGCAGACCCTGGGCTCGATGGTCGAGACGATCACGGCGGCCGAGCTGGCACGCCGGCAGGTTGCGTCCCTCGCCGGGGCGCTGGCCGGCGCGACGAGCGCGCCGGCGTTTGCGTCGGGCACGGGCGGGGCGATCACCTCGCTCTTCCTGCGCGGGGCGAACTCGAACCAGACGCTGTTTCTGGTGGACGGACTGCGGATGAACGACCCGAACACGGACTATCAGGTCTTTCTCGGCGGCGCCTGCGTCGGCGCCTGCGACAGCCTGGAGATCGCGCACGGGCCGCAGAGCACGCTTTACGGCGGCGAGGCGGTGGGCGGGGTGATCGCGCTGCGCGCGCAGCGCGGCGCGGGCGCGCCCGGTGGCAGCGTGGCGGTGGAGGCGGGGAGTTTCGGGACGGTGCAGGGGCGGCTGGCGGCGCAGGGCGAACGCGGGGCGAATGCGTGGAGCGTGTCGCTGCAGGGCGGCCACACCGACAACGAGCGGCGGAACAATGCCTTCGATTCGGCGAACACGGCGCTGCGGTTCGACCGGCGGGTGAACGAGCGGCTCGGCGTGGGCGCGACGGCGCGGTGGTTTCACGGCGTCTACGGCTCGCCGGGCGACCGCCACACGAACGATCCCGACAACACGGAGCGCGAGGACAACGTGCTCGCGACGGTGTTTGCGGACCTGAAGCTGTCGCCGGCCTGGACGGCGCGGACCGTGCTCGGCGGACAGGACCGGCGCTTCGTGGCGGAGAGTCCGCGGGCGGGTCGCGCCACGGCGATCACGGTGGTGAAGAATCGCCGGGCGGTGCTCGACGGGCAGACGACCTACGCGGGCTGGGAGCGGCACCGGGTGACGGCGGGCTTCACGACCGAGGCGAACCACACGCGCAACACGGGATTCGGGGCGATCAACCGCAAGCAGGGGCTCGTCGCGGTCTTCGCGCAGGACGAGTTTTCGCCCCGCGACGACCTGTTTTTGACGGCGGGGCTGCGCAACGACGACTTCGACACCTTCGGGCGCGCGACCACGGGCAAGGCGTCGGCGGCGTGGCTGACGGCGGGGCGTGTGCTCAAGCTGCGGGCGAGCTACGGCACGGCGTTTCGCTCGCCGAGCTTTCTGGATCTCTACGGCCAGAGTGCGTTCTACACGGGCAACCCGAACCTCGAGCCGGAACGGGCGCGCGGGTGGGACGCGGGTGCCGACGTGTATCTGCCGCAACGCCGCGGGTCGGTGGGGCTGACGTGGTTCGACACGCGGTTCACGGACCTGATCGCGAGCACGGCCAATTTCCGCAGCGTGGAAAATATCCTGCGCGCTCGGACGCGCGGGGCGGAGGTGGCGTGGCAGGCGCGGCCGGGACCGGCGTGGGAGACCCGCGTCGCCTACACGTATCTCGAGGCGGATAACCGCACGACAGGCGTGCGCCTGTTGCGCCGGCCGCGGCACCGGGCGAGCGCGGATACGTGGCACGATTTCGGCGCGGGCTGGAGCGCGGGCGCCGGCGTGGCGTGGACGGCGGGGCGCGAAGACGTGGATGCGCGGACCTTCCGCCCGATCGACGGCGAGGATTTCTTAACCGTGCGGGTCTACGGCGAGTATCGCGTGAACGCGCGGCTCGCGGTTAAGGCGCGGTTGGAAAACCTGCTCAACGAGCGCTACGAAGAAGTAAACGGGTATCCGGCGCTGGGTTTCGGTGCCTTCGGCGGCGTGGAGTGGAAGTTCTGACCGCCCGGCGAGACCGGGGCTGGTCCGATCGACGCGGGCAGCGCTGAACCTGCCGGACCTCGCCGACGCCGCCGGGCGCGCGAGGTCCACCGCGGCGGTGGAACCAAACTCGCACCGGCGTGACCATGCGGTATGCTTCTCCGCATGGCCAACAACACCCTCAGCTTTTGCACCGGCGGCCGCAGGTGGCTGCGCGTTTTGGGTTTGGTTTCGATCCTGGCGTCGCGGGCGACCACCGCGGCCGAGCCCGTGCCGGCGGCACGGCCGAACGCCGAAGCCCTGACGATCACGGCGCCGGCGGCGATGACGCTGGAATCGGAAGGCAGCGGCGTCCACGGGCACCTGGCGGTCGCGCCCGAAGTCATCACGCCGGACACGCGCACCGATCTGGTTTACACGATCACGGCCGAGCCGCTCTACGGCCGGGTGGGGTTGGCGGCGGGCGGCGACGAAGGGGACTTTTTCAAGACCAAGACCTCGCGGTTGGGCTACTTCGCCTACCGGCCGCAGGACGGCTACGCGGGCGAGGATTCGTTTGCCTATACCGTGCGCAACGAGACCTCGGGGCTCGTCTACAAGGGCACCGTGGTGATCACGGTGAAGCCGCCGCCGCCGGTGGTGTTGCAGAAGTTTGAGGTCGGCGCCGTGCGGGAGCGCACCGTGAACGTGCACGCGGTGGCGCTGACGACGCGCCCGAACCAGCCGCTCGCGCACCGGCTGCCGAGCCACGAGGACTTCATGGCGCCGGCGGACCGCATCGGCATCGCGGCGCCGAAAGTCGCCTACCAACTCGACGACAAGGCGCGGGCGAAGAACGGCACGGCCCAACTCGACCGGGCCAGCGGGCGGCTCACCTATGCGCCGAACCCCGGCTTCATCGGCGAGGAGCGCTTCAAGTATTACACCGTCGACGAGAACAACCCTCACCTCGGCGTGGAGAACGAAGTCGTGATCGCGGTCGAGCCGATCCGGAACGTGAAGCGCGTGACGGCCGACCGCTCGCGGAGCCGCGAGGTCGACCTGGTTTTCGTGATCAACAACTCGCCGTCGATGGCGGCGCACCAAAACCGGATCGCCGCCAACCTGAGCCGCTTCCGGCAACGTTTCCACGCGCGG
>JBILLY010000315.1:0-5782 GCA_044375835.1 Opitutaceae bacterium | reverse complement strand
CGACCCCGCCGGGGACAGATCAAACCGAGTCGCCCATCGATCCCTCCGGCCGGCGATGTGTTCGCGCCCTCTATGGTTACCGGTCCGGCCTGCGCCGCTGTCTCCGATTTTTCGCCACCCGGACTGCCGTTTCGGATGGTCGCTCTCGTGCGCGGGTTTGACGCGATCGTCGCGCCGTCGCGCCGCCCCGGCGGAGTCGGGGATCGACTCGCGCTCTCGCCGGGGTTCTCGTCCAGCCCGGCGCCCGCCCCGCCGCGCCTCGCGGTCCCCGCGCCGCGCCACCCCGAGATTTCCCCCCGTATGAAACGCCGCCACTTCCTCGCCAGCCTCGGCACCGCCTCCGCCACCGGCGTGCTCGTCGGCGCCGAGTCGCCGCCCGCCGTCCGCAGCCTCGCCGTCGATGTGCTCGTCATCGGCGGTGGCACCGCCGGCACCATCGCGGCGCTCCAGGCCGGCCGCCTCGGCGCGCGCACCGTCCTCGTCGAGGCCGGCAGCCAGCTCGGCGGCACCACGACGACCGCCGGCGTAGATTTTCCCGGCCTCTTCCACGCCTGGGGCAAGCAGGTCATCGCCGGCATCGGCTGGGACCTGGTCACCAAGACCGCGGAGTTGAACAGCGACGACCTGCCCGATTTCACCAAGCCCACCGGCCGCCAGCACTGGCGCCATCAGGTGCGCATCTGCGGCGCGCTCTACGCCGCGCTCGCCGAGGAAGCCTGCGTGCAGGCCGGCGTGCAGCTGCGCTACTACGAGTCGCCGCACACGGTCGCGCCCGTCGCCGGCGGGTGGCGCGTGCGCCTCGTCGGCAAGGGCACCGCCGTCGACGTCACCGCCAAACAACTCGTCGACTGCACCGGCAACGCCGCCGTCGTCGGCCTCGCCGGCCTGCCGCGCCGCCGCGAAACCACCCGGCAGCCCGGCACGCTCATCTATCGCCTCGGCGGCTACGACCTCGCCACGATCGACCTCAACGCCCTCCAGGCCAAGCTCGTCGCCGCCCGCAAATCCGGCGCGCTGCGCCCGACCGATATCAACGGCACCATCGCCGGCTTCCTCGGCAAGGGCGGCGAGAGCGGCAACCACGTCCCCGGCGCCGATTCCTCGACCTCCGAAACGCACACGACCGCCAACCTCGAGGGCCGCGCCGCGCTCCTGCGCGTGCTGCGGTTTCTCAAACAGGAGCCGGCCTTTGCGCTCCTGAAGATCGAGCGCCTGCAGCCCGAGACCGGCATCCGCGAGACGTTCCGCATCGTCGGCGAAGCCACCGTCACCCACGACGACTACACGTCCGGCCGCGTCTTCCCCGACGCTGTCGCGCACGCCTTCTATCCCATCGATCTGCACTACGAGGGCGGCGTCACGCCGAAGCACCTGCGCGAGGGCGTCGTCGCCACGATCCCGCTCGGCGCACTCATTCCGCAGGGCGGAAAAAATCTTCTCGTCGCCGGCCGCTGCCTGAGCAGCGACCAGCTCGCGAACTCCGCGCTCCGCGTGCAGGCCTCGTGCATGGCGATGGGCCAGGCCGCCGGTGTCGCCGCCGCGCTCGCCGCGCGCACCGGCGTCACGCCCGCGCGCGTCCCGCTCGCCGACATCCGGCGCGAGCTCGTCCGCCACGGCGCCATCGTGCCGGCCGCGGCCTGAGGTTTGCCCGCCGCGCGCGGCCAGCGATCGCGCCCGCGCCCGCGCACCGCAGCCCGGCCGGCTCCGCCCGGTGTAGGGGCGCGCCTCGTGCGCGCCTTCAGTTGTGGACCGTTCGCGCCCGCCCCGCAGCGCCGTGCGCCGCGCGCTCCGCGTCCGCGAAAAATCTCGCCGCCGCCCGCGCCCGCGGCCGTGAATGCCGCCGCATGTCCTCGAGCCCCCGGCCGGCCACCCCGGCAGTCACGCGTCGAACCTTGTTGCAGCGCGCCGGTCTCGGCGCCCTCGGTCTCACGGTCACCGGTGCCGCCGGCCTCGCCGCCGACCCCGCCGCCAAGGCCCCCGCCAAAACGCCCGCGCCCAAGGCCCCCGCCGCCCCGCCCGAACTCGCCCCGCTCAATCGGTTCGGCCGCATGGTGCAGGAGCACTACGTCGCGCGCCTCCGCGCCGTGGAGCAGGCCGCCGACGCCCGCCGCGCCGCGCTGCGCACCAAGGCCGACGCCGAGGCCTACGTCCGCGAGGTGCGGGAAAAGGTGCGCGCGTGCTTCGGGCCCTTTCCCGCCAAGACTCCCCTCAACGCCCGCGTCACCGGCACCGTCGAGCGCGACACCTACCGCATCGAAAACGTCGTCTTCGAGAGCCGTCCCGGTTTTCCGGTGACGGCCAATCTCTACCTGCCCAAGGGTCGCGGCCCCTTCCCCGGCGTCGTCGGCACCTGCGGCCACTCCGCCAACGGCAAGGCCGCCGAGCCCTACCAGGCGTTCGCCCAGGGCCTCGCCCGCCTCGGCACCGCCTGCCTCATCTTCGATCCCGTCGGCCAGGGCGAGCGCCTGCAGTGCGTCGGTCCCGACCTGAAACCGAAACACGGCGTCGGCGTGCAGGAGCACCTGCACGTGGGCAACCAGCAGTTCCTCGTCGGCGAATTCATCGGCGCGTGGATGGCGTGGGACGGCATCCGCGCTCTCGACTACCTGCTCACGCGACCCGAGATCGACCCGCGGCACGTGGGCGTCACGGGCAACTCCGGCGGCGGCACGCAGGCCACGTGGCTTTGCGCGCTGGACCCGCGTTGGACGATGGCGGCGCCCAGCTGCTTCGTGACGACCTTCCGCCGCAACCTCGAGAACGAGCTGCCGGCCGACACCGAGCAGTGTCCGCCGCGCGCCCTCGCGCTCGGCCTCGATCACTCCGACTTCATCGCCGCCATGGCTCCGCACCCCGTGCTGCTGCTCGGGCAGGAGCGCGACTACTTCGACGCCCGCGGTCTCGAGCAGGCCTACGGCCGCTTGCAGCACCTCTACCGCCTGCTCGGTGCCGAGCAGAACATCGGGCTCTTCATCGGCCCCGACACCCACGGCTACCACCGCGCCAACCGCGAGGCCATGTATGGCTGGTTCGCCCGCCACACCGGTGCCGCCACGCCCGCCGCCGAGCCTGCGCTCACGATCGAGAAAGACGCGACGCTCCAGTGCACGCCGCGCGGCCAAGTCGGCGCGGATGCGCCCGCGACCGTGTTTGCCTTCACCCGCGACCGCGCCCGCGCGCTCGCGGCCGCGCGCGGCCGCGTCGAGGGCCCCGCGCTCACGCGCGCCGTCGCCGCCGCGTTGCGCCTGCCCGCGCCCGACGCCGCGCCCGCGGCTGCGCCGGACTACCGCATTTTGCGCCCGAGCCCCGGCCGCCGTTACCCGAAGCGCTTCGCCGCCACCTACGCCGTCGAGACCGAGCCGGGCGTCCACGCCCTCGTCTACCGCCTCAGCGACGTCGACCTCCTCTCCCGTCCGCCCCGCGGCACGCCGCGCGCGCTGCTCTACATCGCGCACCACTCGGCCGACGCCGAGCTGCGCAGCGAGCCGTTGCTTGCCGAGCTCATGAAAGCCGAGCCCGCCGCTGCGGTCTACGCGTGCGACGTGCGCGGCATCGGCGAATCGCAGCCGACCACCACCGGCCAGGGCGCGCTCGCGCCCTACGGCAACGACTACTTCTACGCCGCGCACGGCCTGATGCTCGACGCTCCCTACGCCGGGCAGAAAACCCACGACGTCCTCCGCGTGCTCGCGTGGCTGCGGGCCGCCGGCCACACCGAGATCCACCTCGTCGCCCGCGGCTGGGGCGCGATCCCCGCGACCTTCGCCGCCGTGCTCTCGGCGCACGTCACGCAGGTGACCCTCAAGCACGCGCTCACCAGCTACGACGACCTCGCGCAGCACGAGAGCTACCAGTGGCCGCTCTCCGGCCTCGTGCCCGACGTGCTCAAGACCTTCGACCTGCCCGATTGCTACCGCGCCCTCGCCGCCAAGCAGCTCCGCCAGATCGAGCCCCGCGGTCCCGTCGCCGGCTGAGTCCGCGCGCCGCGGCCGGCGCGGCCCTCGTCCGCCGGTCCGTCGCAAAACGCGTTCGACTTCGGCGCGGTTTCCTCCGCACATCGCGCCGCGCGGGTCCCCGATCCGCGTTTCTCCGCCCCAATCCCCAGCGCCTCACCCGAGCGCCGTGTCGGTGCCGGTGTGCGTCCGCTTGCCGGCCGCCGCCGGTCCGGCCCCACCGCCCCAGCCTCCCTGTGCACTCCCAAACTCCGCTCGCCCGCTCCGCCGCTCCCGTCCGCCTCGGCGTCCTCGTCGCCGTCTTCGCCGCTGCCGCAACCGCGCAGACGCTGCCGCCGCCTCCCGCCACTCCGGCCGCCGCCGCGAAAAAATCCGCCGAGTTCGTCACGCTGAATCCCTTCGAGGTGAAGGCCGAGGCCGACAACAGCTATGGCGCCCTCAATTCCAACTCGCTCACCCAGTTCGATGCCGCGTTGAAAAACGTCCCCGTGTCCGCCGACATCTTCACCGAGGATTTTATCCGCGATGTCGCCGTCACCAACCTCGAGGACTTGATGCTCTCTTACGGCGCCGGCGCCGGCACGGTGATGTCGAACCCCGAGTCCGACGCCCTCAGCCAGCAGCCCGGCGACCGCGTCGGCAACCAGACGATGGGCGTCCGCGGCGTGGGCGTCGGTGCGCCTCGCCGCGACGGGTTCGCCGGCACCTTCGGCACCGGCACCGGCATGAACAGCCTCTTCGACATCGAGCGCGCCGATGTCGTGCGCGGCCCCCAGGGCCTGCTCTACGGCGCCAGCGGCGCCGGCGGCACCGTCAACATCGTCTCCAAGCGCGCCACCTTCAACCGCACCTCCGGCCGCGCCGATTTCCGCATCGATCAACACGGCTCGAAACAGATTCTCTTCGACTACAACTGGGGCACCGAAAAAGTCGCCGTCCGCGTCGCCCTCCTCGACGACCACCAGCTCTATCGCCGCGTCTTCATCGGCTACGAGACCCAGGGACTCTACACGCAGGTCGCCTTCCGCGCCGACTCGCTGCGCACGGTCTTCCGCCTCATCGCCGGGCAAACCGAAAACATCCGCGTCCTGAATTCGAATCAGGAGAACATCGCCTTCACCAACGCCGCCACCGACCCGCGCCACAACTACGGCCTCGCCTACCTGCTCCGCAACAACATGGCCGGCGCCAACGACCCCGTCACCGGCAACCCCTACCCCCGCGGCGCCATCGCCAACGGCAAACTCACCTGGGATAACATCAATTCCTGGGCCGGCACCGCCGCCTCCGAATACGTCACCAACCGTTACTTCATCGGCACCGCCGAGACCGTGTGGACCCCGTGGCTCGCGACGCAGTTCTCCGTCCTCTACAACAACGCGCCCACCGATCGCGCCAACGGCGGCCTCGCCAATCTCAGTGCCCCGCTCCTCAACGGCAACCCGCTCAACGTCTGGGCCAACGGCGGCACGCTCGCCGACACCGAGCAGCCCACCCGCCGCTGGGCCACGCGCGGCTCCGCCATCCTGACCAACGACCTCTTTGGCAAACGCGCCCGCAGCCAAACGCTCGTGGGCTACGACATCGACTGGGCCGACACCGGACCCACCGACTACAGCTACTTCCTCGCCGACGCCAATTTCAACGTCGTCTACAATCCCGCCATCCCCTCCAACCTCGGCCGCACGCCCATGCCGCGCCTCTGGTGGTCCGTGCAGGATGGCCCCGTGAAAGATCCGCTCGGCCGCGGCGGCTGGAAAACTCCGCGCATCACCTCCGGCGGCCAAAACTACGTGCGCATGGCCAACAATCCCCGCGACCCGAGCTGG
>JBILLY010000314.1:0-5788 GCA_044375835.1 Opitutaceae bacterium | reverse complement strand
TTTCGCACGGGAGCGCAATGCGCTGGGCCGACTCACCCAGCGGGACGCAGAGGCCGGGGCCGTGGCACAGACTTGGCGGCGATACCGGGAGAAACGCGAACACCTCGTGCGACGGGATGCCGAGGTGCGACGCGATGAGCCGCTGGCTTTGGCGCAACAGACTTTGGATGCGCTGCTGCGCGACAAGCCTGACGGCAGGACGGCGCTGGCGTTGATCCGCTCCCCGACGGGGCGGGAATCGTTGCGGGGCGAGGCGCACCTTTTTTGGACCGGCACGGAGGTCTCGGTTTCGGAGTTTGAACAGCTCGAAGCGCACGGCGTGGAGGTCCTGCATGATCCCGCGCTGCAAACGGTGGTCGTGGGCGACGTGGCGAGTCCCGCCGCGATGGACTGGACGGCGCCGGGCGCGGCTTGGGTGGGGGTCGGCGAACCTTGGGAGGCGCGCCGGATCACCCGGGTGGATAGGCCGGGTATGACGCCGGCCGTGCGCATCGCCGGGACGCGGAACGACCAACTCGGGCAATGGGTGAGGATGGACGCGGGCGCTCCTTTTTTGGCGCGCGTGTCCGTGCGGGCGAAATCCAGTCCGGGCACGCAGACAGCCTTGGCGATCGCTTTCTGCGATGCACAGGGGCGCTACATCGGATCGGGAGTCATCGACCGTTTGCCCGCGGGCCCGGTGGAGCAGGTCACCGAACTGTGCGTGGTGGGGAGGGCGCCGCCCGGAACCAGCTCGATCGGCATCTTCCTGCGTGCACTGCACCAGTTGCCCGACGACTACGCGGAATTTTCGGCGCCGACGTTGCGGGTTCTTCGGCGGCCATAGCGCCCGCTCGAGCCGCGCCGGGCGTAGCGAAAGAACAGCGCGAACCGGCCGGTCGGCGGAGCCCTTCGGGCGGTAATCGCGCCGGAGCGACCGGGGAGGCGAGGGCGTCTCCCGGTGCGCGGTGCGGATCAACGGCAGGCGTGATGAGACCGGAGGTCTGTCGCCATGGGCTTGACCCGCCGCGAGAAGACCCGACGCAACCTTGCTTTTCCGCGCGGACGAAGGCGCAATCGTCCCGGTTTTCATGGGCATCCTTGGTGCAGCCTCGGCGGGGCACGTCGCGGCGCTATTGCCGTGGGCACGGGGACTTGTGTGGACGGTGGCCACGGCGGGGGGACTTTGCCCGCTCACCGGTGGGCCGTTGCGACCCGGGCGGTGGGCGATGGCGGAGGATTCCTGCAACTTTCCCGGGGGGCGCGGGGTTGTTGACCCGAACGATGCTCCTCCAGTGCACACCACCGAAGCCGGCTTAACCCCGGCGGCCGATTTCACGACCTTCATGCGCAATTACCAAGACATGGTTTACTCGACCGCCGCGCGGATCACGGGCAACGACGCGCAGGCCGAGGACATCGCGCAGGAAGTCTTCCTGAAGGCCTACGAAAACTACGACCACCTCGCGGCCAGCCCGACCGCGGGCGGCTGGCTCAAGACCGTCGCCACCAACCTGTCGCTCAACCACCTGAGCCGCTACCGCAACCGCTGGCGCTTCTTCTCGGAGTTCAAGCGCGAGGACGACGCGGGCGACGCCCCCGAGGTGGAGTTCGCCGCGGCGGACACGTTCTTCAGCGGCGTCGATGCCGACGAAAAGCGCGCCCTCGTCGAGCAGGCTCTCGCCCAGTTGCCGCCGCACCAGCGCGTGCCGCTCGTGCTCTTCCATTTCGAAGACATGCCCTACGACGAGATCGCCCGGAAGACGGGTGTCTCGCTGGCCAAGGTAAAAACCGACATCCTGCGCGCGCGTGCCGCCCTCGCGAAAATCCTGCTGCGCAGCGGCACCGCGCACGAACCCTTCCACGCCTGAACCCCATCGCGCCATGATTCCCCCGGCAGAAAATCCGCAGGAAAAACTCGCCCGCTCGATCCACCGCACGCTGCAGTCGCTGCCGGCGCGGCGCGCGCCCGCCGCGCTGGAGCAACGGGTGCTGGCCGAGATCGCACGCCGCGCGGCGCTGCCGTGGTGGAGCAAGAGTTTCGTCCATTGGCCGATGGGCGCCCGCATCGGGTTTCTCGTGGTGTGCGCGGGCATCGTGAAGCTGCTGCTGATGGGCTCGGTCTGGGCGGCGGGGGGCTTCGACGGCGGCGAATTCCGCGCCGCGTTCGCGCAACCTTTCGCGTGGTTCGAGGCGAGCCGCGCGCTCCTGCATGCGTTCACCGGTTTTCTCGAAATCATCCACCGCAACATCCCGCCCCTCTGGCTCTACGGCGGCCTCGCGGTCGTCGCGACCGCCTACGCCACGCTGGTCGGCCTCGGGGCCGCCGCCTACCGCGCGCTCGCCGCCCAACGCTGAACCCGCTTCCCGCGATTCCTTTCCCCGCGCCGCCCGGCGGCGCCCTTGATCCCATGAAATCCCCGTTTCGTTCCGTCCTTCCCGGTCTTTCGCTCTTTCTGGCGCTGGTGTTGGCGCTCGGCGCCCAGGAGTCGCCGGCGCCGAAAAGCGCGCCGCCGCCCGCGGCCGCGCCCGCTCCCGCCGAACCCGGCGCGCCCGTGCCGGCGACACCGCCGGTGGAAGCCGCCACGCCGCCGGCCGACGGCGAGCTGCGTCGTATCGATGCGGATACAGCGCCGGAGGCGCCGACGAAGCGCAGTTCCGGCCAGCGCAAACGCGCGCGCGCCGACGCGGAAATGCCGATGGGCGATCACACCATCGCGAAGGACCGCACGGTGGGCGAGGCGGTCTCGATCCTCGGCTCCACCACCGTGCTGGGCACGGTGAAATCGGACGCGGTTTCGGTCTTGGGCGACACGACGGTGGAGGCCGGCGGCAAGGTCGGCGGTGCCACCGTGGCGGTGCTCGGCCGCATCGAGATGCGCGGCGAAGCGAGCGGCGAAGTGGTGAGCGTGCTGGGCGGCGCCTACATCGACGGCCCGGTGGGCGGCGAAGTGGTGAGCGTGCTCGGCGGCCTCGAACTCGGGCCCAATGCCGTCGTCGACGGCGACATCGTGCTGGTGGGCGGCAAGCTGAAGCGCGATCCCAAGGCGGTGCTGCGCGGCAACATGATCAATGTGCCGGTGCTCGGCGGCGTGGGCGAATTCACCTGGCTCGTGACGTGGGTGAAAGAGTGCGTGTTCTACGCGCGGCCGCTGGCGTTCAAGGAGAACCTCGGCTGGGCCTGGAACATCGCGCTGGCGCTGCTCGCCTTCTACACCGTGCTGGGGTTGCTGTTCGGCCGGGCGATCGAGAAATGCGCGACGACGCTGGAAACGCGTCCCGGCTTCACGCTGCTGGCCTCGGTGCTGACGGTGTTGTTGACGCCCGTGGCGATGGTGCTGCTGGCTGTGACGGTGATCGGCGCGATCTTCGTGCCGTTTCTGGCGGTCGGGTTGTTTTTCGCCGGGTTGTTCGGCAAGGCGGTCATGCTGGCGGTCATCGGGCGGCGCATCACGCGCCACTTCGGCGACGGACCGCTCGGCCATGCGGGCGTGGCGGTGCTGATCGGCGGCCTGATCACGCTGCTGCTCTACACGATCCCGGTTTTCGGATTCCTGTTCTACAAGCTCACGAGCTGGCTCGGACTCGGCGTCGTGGTTTACACGATCGCGCTGGGCATGAAGCGCGAGAAATCGCCGGCGGGTCCGGTCGCCGGGGGCGGGACAACCGACCCGGTGGCGCCGATGGCGACGGCCGGCGTGGCGAACGCGGCTGCAACCGCGACGCCGTCGCCTGCGAATCCGATTCCGGCAACCGCGGTCGCCGCGGCGACCGCGGAACCTACGACATCTTTGGCGACACCGCCTCCGGTCGCGGCGGAGCCGCCGGCCGCGCCGCGCGTGAGTCCCGGCTTCGGCGGCGGCGAAGCGACGAGCGGCTTGGTCGCCGGTGCGATCGGTGGCGCGGGTGGCGGAGCGGAATCGCCGGCTCCCGCGGCGGAGCCTCCGCCGAACGTGCCGCCGGTGATGCCGGCCGCCGCGGCGCCGTTGCCGCCGCTGCCGCCGCTGCGCCCCCGTGGGCCGATGATTTCGGCCCATACCCAACCGCGGGCGGGGTTCATGATCCGGCTCGGGGCGATGGCGATCGACGGTGTGCTCGTCGGGATGATCATCGGTTTCACCTCGGATCTGATGCCGCGTTTCCTGCAATTCCACCACGGGCCGGGCGGGCTGTTGCTCGCGATGGCGATCTACGGGGCGGTGATGTGGAAGACGAAGGGCACGACCATCGGCGGCATCGTGTGCGGGCTGAAAGTGGTGCGGATCGACGATCGCGAACTCGACTGGGCGACGGCGGTGGTGCGGGCGCTCGGTTGTTTCCTCTCCCTGTTTGTCGCGGGCCTCGGGTTCCTATGGGTGCTCTTCGACGACGAGCGCCAGTCGTGGCACGACAAGATCGCGGGCACGACGATCGTGCGGGTGCCGAAGGGCGTGTCGCTGTTGTGAGGAGTGAGAAGTGACGGGTGAGGAGTGATGCGCCGATTGCCCACGGGGCCACGGGGCCGTGGCCGGCGGTGGAACCCGGGACGGCTTGGCGGGACGGCTCCACCCCGCGGCACGGGGGGGGGGCAACGGGCGGGGGCGGCCCGACGGGGCGGGGGCGCCGGGAGTTATTTCGCCAGCAGGTCCAGCGCGGCGGCAACGAGGGCGGTGGTGCCGGTCTTGATCGTGGGCTCTGGGATGGGCGCGAACTTGCTGGAGTGGAGGGAGGGAAGCGGCGACCCGGTGCGGGCGCTCTCGGTGACGGCCGCGGGGTCGACGGCGCCGACGCGGACGAGCACGGCGGGGACTTTTTCCACGGTGCGGCTGAAGCGGCCGAAGTCCTCGCCGCCCATTTCGGGGTCGATCGGCTTCACGGCATCCGCGCCGAACCAGGCGGTGAACACGCCGCGGAGGCGGCGGGTGAGGGCGGGGTCGTTGTAGGTGGCGGGGGTGGACTGCGTCTCGTCGACGGCGACGATGGGCATGAGGTGATCGGGAATGCCGGCGGCGATGGCTTCGCCGCGGCAAATGCGTTTCACGGCGTCGATGGTGTGGCGGCGCACCTCGTCGGAATAGGAGCGGAGGGTGAGCTGGAGTTTCACCTCGTCGGGGATGATGTTGTGTTTGGTGCCGCCGTGGATGGAGCCGACGGTGACGACCGCGGCATCGACGGGACGCGTCTCGCGGCTGACGATGGTCTGGAGCGCGGTGACGATGCGGGCGGCGAGGACGATGGGGTCTTTGGTGGTGTGCGGATAGGCGCCGTGGCCGCCGATGCCGCGGACGGTGATGTCGACGGAGTCGACGTTGGCCATGGCGAAGCCCTCGATGGTGCCGACGGTGCCGGCGGGGAGGGTGGCGCTGTCGTGGAGGGCGACGGCGAAATCGGGTTTGGGAAACTGGCGGTAGAGGCCGGCGGCGAGCATGACGCGGGCGCCGACGCCGGTTTCTTCGGCGGGCTGGCCGACGAGCACGAGCGTGCCGGACCAGCGGTCTTTGAGGGCCACGAGGGCGCGGGCGGCGCCGATCCAGCACGTCATGTGGATGTCGTGGCCGCAGGCGTGCATGGTGGCGACCTCGCGGCCGGCGAGATCGCGGACCCGCGTTTTGCTGGCGTAGGGGAGGCCGGTTTCCTCGGCGACGGGGAGGCCGTCGAGATCGGTGCGGAGGAGCAGGACGGGGCCGGGGCCGTTTTTCAGGACGGCGACGAGGCCGTGGCCGCCGCCGAATTTTTCCGTGACGTCGAACCCGAGCGGACGCAGCTCGGCGGCGAGGCGGGCGGCGGTTTTTTCCTCCTGCAGCGAGAGCTCCGGGTGCGCGTGCAGGTG
>JBILLY010000313.1:0-5803 GCA_044375835.1 Opitutaceae bacterium | reverse complement strand
GCCTGTCGATCCAGATCGACGATTACGTCGGCGCGGAGCGCACGTTGACCAGCACGCTCGCCGGCCCGCGGCGCGAACTCACCTCCGCGCGGTTGGCGTGGTTTTCGCTGAAATACCCGCTCATCACCCTCCGCGTCATCGCGCTCATCCACTGGCACGCCTTGAAACTCTGGCTCAAGCGCGTTCCATGGTTTCCCAAGTCCGCCCGCCCCTCCGACCAACGCGATCTCTACCGCCCCCACCGCTCCCTCCCGCCCGCTACCGTTTCCTCCGAAGCCGCATGAGTCAGCCGCCCTCCGCCACCTCGTCCCCGTCCCTCGCCGCCACCCTCGCCCGCGATGCCAAACCCGGCTTCTACCGTCGCGCCGTCGTCGCGGCCTTCGCCGGCATGACCCGCGGCCACCTCCGCCTCGAATTCGCCGACGGCACCGCCCACGACATCGGCTCCGGCGCGCCCGCCGCTCTGCTCCGCATCCACCGCGACGCGTTTTTCAAAAAGTGTTTCTGGGCCGGCGACATCGGCTTCGCCGAAGCCTTCATCGACGGCGACTGGGAGACGCCCGACCTCACCGCCGTCATCGCCCACTTCATCCGCAACGTGGACCGCGCCCCGACGCTCAGCGGCTCGCAGCGCGCCCAGGGCGCCACGCTCAATCTCCTCCGCTTCGCCAACCGCCTCGGCCACCTCCTGCGGCCCAACACCCGCGCCACCGCCCGCCGCAACATCCGCGAGCACTACGACCTCTCCAACGACTTCTTCGCCCTCTGGCTCGACCCGTCGATGATGTATTCGGCCGCCAAGTGGCCCGCCGCCGCCCCGGCCCTGCCGCTCGAGGACGCCCAGCGGGAGAAAAACGACGCCCTCTGCCGCCACCTCCGGCTGAAGTCCACCGACCACGTGCTCGAAATCGGCACCGGCTGGGGCGGCTGGGCGCTGCACGCCGCCCGCACCTACGGTTGCCGCGTCACCACCGTCACCATCTCGCAGCAACAGTTCGACCTCGCCGTCCGTCGCATCGCCGCCGCCGGCCTCGCCGACCGCGTCGACGTCCAGCTGCGCGACTTCCGCGACATCACCGGCCAATTCGACAAGATCGTCTCCATCGAGATGCTCGAAGCCGTCGGCCACCGCTTCCAGGAGACGTTCGCCGCGGTCGTTTCCCGCCTCCTCAAGCCCGACGGCCTGCTCGCCCTCCAGTTCATCACGTGTCCGGATTCCCGATACGAGCAGTTCCGCCGCGGCGTCGACTTCATCCAGAAGCACATCTTCCCCGGCTCGCTCCTCCTCTCCCTCAACCGGATGAACGGCCTCCTCTCCAGCCACGGCGGCTTCGTGCTGCACGCGATGGACGACTTCGGGCCCGACTACGCGCGCACCCTCGCCCTCTGGCGCGACAACTTCCGCGCCCGGCTCGACGCGGTCCGCGCCCTCCACTTCGACGACCGCTTCATCCGCAAGTGGACCTACTACCTCTGCTACTGCGAGGCCGCCTTCGCCCTCCGCAACATCTCCGTCGTCCACACCCTCCACACCCGGCCCAACAACGCCGGACTCTGAGCCGCACCCGGCGTCCAGCGTCCGGGGAGTTCCCGGCCGTGGCGCGCCTCCACCCCGGACATTGCGGCCACGTTTCGCTCCACGCCCCTTGCCTCCCGCCGCCCTACCTCGCCCCGCCCGATGATCCTCTTCCTCCGCGCGCTCTTCGTCGTCGTGTTCGCCTCCATGGTCTGGGTTACAAGCTGGGCCAGCCTGCACCAGGCGCTCGGGGAGTTCATCCGCGGCCCCGTGATCCGCGATCCGTGGGTCATCGCCACGCTCTTCGACGCCTACTGGGCCTTCATCGCCTTCTTCGTCTGGGTCGCCTGGAAAGAACAGAGCCTCGCCGCGCGCGTGCTCTGGTTTCTCTCCCTCGTCGCCCTCGGCAATCTCGCGATCGCCGCCTACATGCTGCGCGAACTCTTCCGCGTGCCCGCCGGTGGATCGCTGGATCCTGTTTTCCGCACCCGCAACCCGGGCTCTCCCGTCCTGCCCGGTGTGCTGACCGCAGTGACCGTGGCGGTCTACCTGCTCGCATGAAGGAGCCGGAGCTCGGGCTACCCGCCGCGTCGGAGGTCCCCGGGCCACATCCGAGAATCAACGAACCACCCACGAGTGCGGCCAAGCTCGAAGCAACCACCGTTGCTTTGGAGAACGGCCAAGCCTCGCCGCCGGTCGGCCAAGGATCATCCCTGCGGGGAAAGCTTTCACGTCGGTTGCTGGTTCCCCTGCGCGCGCAGTTGATCCAAGGCACCACACCCGAACAACTCGCGCTCACGCTGGGTGTCGGCGCGGCGTGCTCGCTCTTTCCGTTCCTTGGGTTCACTGCCCTGCTCAACCTTGGAGTCGGTATGGCACTCCGGTTGAATCAACCGATTCTTCAGACGCTGAATCAGCTGCTCGGCCCATTGCAGTTGATCCTCATTCTAGTCTACGTGCGCATCGGCGAGACGATCTGGGGCGCCACCGGCGAACGTTTCACCCTATCGGACATGCTCGAAACCTTTCGCGATGCCTCCGTCCCGGAGTTTCTCGCCCGTTTCGGTTGGGCCGGTGTCCACGCGCTCACGGCATGGTTGCTAAGTGCACCGTTGATCGTCCTGGCGGCGCGTGCCGTCAGTCGACCGGCATTGCGCCGACTCGGATCCGCGTTGAGCGGTTGACGACAGCGCCGATTGCAGCGCCGCGAAGGAAGCCCGCCGTTACTTTTCCACGTTTCCGTCGCCCTTCGACATGACGACGTAGTAATCCTTGTAGGATTTGTCGTAATATTGGGCGTAATAGTATCCGGAAACCGCCAGGTTGAGACCGTTGAGCACGGCACCGAAATTCGGCACGTTTGCTTCGAGCAATTTCTTGGCGCTGAACTGCGCGGCCTTGCGGCGCACCTTGTTGAAGAAAATAGTAAAAATTGATCCATCCACCAGGGGTAGGATGATCAGCGCATCGCTCACGGCGGCCAGCGGCGGCGTGTCAACGAACACACGGTCGTATTTCTTTCGCAGTTCCGCGATCATCAACTCGAAGCCCTTGCTGTTGAGAATCTGGGTGGGATTCTTCGCGCGACCGCCCGCCGGAAGCACATCGAGATTGGGGTGGATGTTCCGAACCACCACTTCGTCGATGGTGGATTTGCCGGCGCAAACATCAATGACACCGCGGAGATTCTCGATCCGGAACGACTTGTGGATATTCGGCTTTCGAAGGTCGCAATCCACCACGATCACTTTCTCGCCGTGCGCCGCGAACGTAAGCGCGAGGTTGGTGGTGGTGAACGATTTGCCCTCTCCGGGAATGGTGCTGGTCACAAGAATGCATCTGGCATTCTTGCTCTCGTCCTTCAGCCGCAGACTCGAGTGCAGCGTGAGAAACGCCTCCGCAACCTGTCTATCGCCGTTGTTGGCCACGATCTGGGCCTTCTCGGGCTGCTCCATCCGCTTGATCTGCGGGATGATTCCGATCAACGGCAAACCGACCACGCCTTCGATATCGAACGAACTTTTCACCCGGTCGTCGATGAACGCCACGAAGAATGCGAAAGCCAGGCCAAGACCAAGGCCACCCGCCAAGCCGAAACCGAGATTGAGCGGCACGTTGGGCGAGATTGGACTCGATTCCGGCGCCGGCGCCGCGCTGTCGACGATTCGGGCGTTCTGCGTCTCGATATTGCTGTTCATCGACGTTTCGCGCTGCCGCGCGGCAATGGTCTGAAGAATGGCATCCTGCGTGCGGTATTCCCGCTCGATCATCGTATATTCAACCCCGGCGCGATCCAGTTCGAGCGACTCCTCCTTGTTGCGCTCCAACTCCTGCTGACGCGACGTGTAATTGGTCAGAGCGGACTGATATTCCGACTCCACTTGTCTGCACGCCGAATCAACCGCCCGCTCGAGCTCTTTCAATGTCTGAGAATATTGGTTTTTGGCCGCGATCATGTCGGGATGAAGATCCCGGTAGCGCTCGCTCAGCTTGGCGATCACGATCTTGCTGGCCGCGACCTGCTGCAGTAGTTCTGCAATCAAAGGTTGAGACGCAATAAAAGCCAGCCCGGTGAGGTCGGCGCCCTTGGCACGGAACTCCTTGATCTGATTGAGCCGAATCTCAACGCTGCGCAGGGCAATTCCCGCCCGCTGGACCTCGAGGTTGATGGAGCGCAACGACTCGCTGACAATATCTTTGCGCTGATCCAGTGAAACCGTCTTATTTTTCTCTTTATAGTTCTGCAGCTTCTGCAGTAACTGGTCCACTTTTTTGCGTTGATCGTCTACCGTAACCTGAAGCTCCTCGACAGCCTTGGACAGCGACATGCTCCTCAATCTGACGTTGTTGTTCAAATATTCTTCCGCGAAAAGGTTCGCCACTTTGGCCGCAACAAACCGATCCGGATGTTGGTAGGAAATAGCAACCACCAAGGTCAATCGTTGCGGTATAACTTTTCGATTTCTCGCAACTGTATCCGCGACAAACGCGATATCAGCACTGGATTTCTCGTATGGCGCCAAAAAAGCTTTCAAATCCTCCCCGACAATTCTGGAGGCGACCCGCTGGATCATCGAGAAACTTTCTATTACCTTTACCTGGGTGTTGAGGTCCTCCGCCCCGCGAATATCGGTTTCCATGACCTGCCCACCCTGAATCACAGTAGTGTCCTTCCTGAAGATCTGAACAGTCGCGGAGGACTGGAAAATCTTCGGCTCGCTCAACGTGTAAACCAATGAACTCGAAAAAACGACTAGAAATACAACCACAACATACCAAATGCGCTCACGCAGTATCAGCAGGTAATCGCTGAATGTCCTGTGCACTTGATTGCCCGAGCCGTCGCCCTCGCCGTAACCAACTGCCGAATACCCAGCATAGCCACCGCCATACGAATAATTATAGCCGCCGGCCCCGTCGTTTTTTTTGGTATCCGCATCCATATCGTTCTTTCGATAAATCACAGAATTCGTTCCGGAACAAAGATCACATCGTCTTTCTGCAACATGACCGACTCCTTGCCGCCGCTTTTCATCATTACATCGACGTTTATCTCCTGCGCGTCATTTTCTCCGCCGGGAGCAACGCGCGTCAGCTTCACCTTCTTGAGATCGGCCAGACGGGTAAAACCACCCGCCAGCGTAATTGCCTCCACGATGGAAAGCTCCCGCTCTTGGGGAAACTCAATTCGCCCGGGCTTGTTCACCTGCCCAACGATGTTCACACTCCGCTCGGCATACTTCAGGACCTGCACACTCACTTGCGGATTGACCAGATAATCCTTGTCGTAGACCGCGCGAATCATCTCCTCCGCCTGTCGCACGGTTTTTCCACGAAGGTTAACGGACCGAACCAACGGCAATGTAATCGTGTGCTCCTTGGAGATACTGACCGATTCCGTCTGCTTGTTGATATCGTCATGCTGGAAGACGAATATACGCAGCACGTCTTGAGGTTGCAGAACATAGTCCCCGGTCTTGGCCCGAGGCGGGGCCGCTTCGACTGATGCACCGGCCCGCTGCGACCTATCCGCTCCGATTGCAAACGAATATTGAGCAATAGTGAGCAGGGCAAGACTCGAAAGGAGCATGCTGAGAATTGTTGAGCTCATAAATGGACTCAAAAGAAAGCGGGAGAAGAACCGAGTCTTCCCCCGCCAAAAAGTTAAGCGATCCGCTTTTGATTAGTAGCGAAGATTTGCGGCAATACTGAATACGTTGTTCTTGAATTCGCTACCGGAAAGGACCGAGCTGTAATTCGTGAATTTGTAACCACCGGTGATCCGAG
>JBILLY010000309.1:0-5848 GCA_044375835.1 Opitutaceae bacterium | reverse complement strand
GATGCTTGCGAAACGACATCGGATACTGGCCGGAACTTGATGGGCGTTTCTACGGTGGCGGTGGCGGCAGGCACCTCTTCAAAAAGGTCGTTGACGGCCGTTGGGAGCCTTGGAACCCCCAGTTGCAAATCGTCGCGCCGCGTATCCAGAACCCAATCGCACTGTATGCCCGCCGTCTTGGGTTCGGCCCAAACGTTGAGCTGCTGACCTACGGTCCCATCGGTTTCGATCTGATCGTATCCGACTGGGTTGAGCCACACGGCAAGGGCAAGAACCCCGACTTCGTCCTATCGCACCTGCCGGGCAAACGCGCCGAAGACGTGAACTCACCGTTCGACTCGGTCTTCACGCTGACCTTCACCAATCGCGGCGACGGCATTCTTTCCAAAACCGCTAACCCCCTGAAGCGCTTGCTCGAACTGCCGCGCTCCGCTCCGGAGGACGGTTACGAACCCAAACTCGAACGTTCCATTTCGTGGGCAGGAAACAACACTCCAATTCACCTCGGCACCCGGGACGACCAGAATTACTTCTTCCGAGTCAGAACCGTTTTGGACCAGCAGGGAAACGTCGTAAGTGCGCTCTATGGGAAAATCTACGGCGACATTAACTTCTTCGCCCCACCGTCTTCTCACGGCATGGTGCGCTTCACCTACTACCTGAACCCGACCCCGTTGGACCGGAACCTTGAGTTTGATCCCAAGCGCAACCTGCTCTCCGACCGCTTGCCGGGCACCAACGTCAGCGAGCCATGACATCAGGAAGGATCCGAATGCTCTACTGTCGGAACCTAGCAATGCGACAACGAATCCCTTCACGCGAAGTAGCGAACCGGCCTGGACACCGCTTGAGGGTTCTCCTCTTCATAACTTCGGTCCTCATGGGGCTGCTTACCGCCGCATGCAATATCTCGTCGGATCTCGATAGATTCTCGCTCACGAACGGAACGGATTACTTGGTCGGCCAAAATTACCAGCTGAAGAAACCCGCGTTTATATTTAAGAACGATCGATCGAACCCGAAGGACTTACCGTTCCTAGCCCCTCTCGGATTCTCCGGAACGCCCACAAATACCCTGGATTTCCAAAAGCACATTGCCGACAACCACCAAGTTGCCGGCCTCCTGCACCCCGGAGACACGCTTCGAGTAATAAATCTCTCCAAACACCGGCTCTTCAACGTGGGAAGGTCTCTCGAGGCACATGCCGTAGTAGCCTCAGGCCCGCACACTGGCACCAATGTCGAACTCAGCATGATTTCAAAAGGGGGCCGCCCGGCACCCACGATCTTCGTCAACCCGGACTATTTGGTGCCCGCCAAACCTTCGTCCTGAACCGCGCCACCTCGCCGCACCACTCGGCACGAACCAAACGGATCACGACCTTTTCCCGGAAAATGAAAACACCCGTCAAAGTAGTTTCATTGCTCGCCGTGCTCTTCGCCTCTTGCGCGTCCGGGACACACCGGACCGTTGTTTTCTCGTTCGAAAACAAATCGAAGCACCGTCTCAACTGGGTGAGTCTAGAAGAAGCCAGAATCAACCCAATCGGCGGCGCTCTTTCTCCGGGTGTATTCAAGACCACGGTAGATCAGGTCTGGAGAAACGACGTTGGAGCAAGGGTCACATTTATTGATTTTGAAACACGAAAACCGCACTCGATACCGATATCATTTGCAGAGGTTAATAAACACATTCTGGCCCGCCAATGCCGGCACGTCATCATCACAATTCTCGACTACGACAAGGCCACCGTTCGTTGCGAATAGGCCACCCCGAAGCATCGCTACGGCCGCGATCAAGCCACACCCGTTTCCGCAAATGCACTCGCGGCGCCCTGCTCGACCGCTCCGCGACGCAACGACATAGCATGAGCCATCCTGCGCCGCGCGAGTTGCCCCAGCCTCGATCTACCGGGCCCGCCCGGACCGTCGCGTGCGCCCCGGGCACAGACCACACCGGCGCTTCGCCTTGTGTCGCCCGCCTCCAAGTTGCCCGCGCCCGCGGTGCTCGACCGTCGCACCCGACCCCAACCGAGGCTCGGCTACGCCAGTCCACCATGTTCGAATCCGAACCAACCCAACCGCAATCACCCTAATCCTCGTGCCCCGAGGAATCGGGGCGAACCGAGAGGTCCATTTCTCGTCCTAAATATAACAATCACTTTATGAGAATAATAGCATACGCGCTGCTGCCGCTAATTGTGGCCGATGCTCAAATTCACGCTCAATCGGCCTCCAAGAACATGGCCATCGAAACCTCCATCGAGAACGCATCCAAACATGATCTGGATTGGGTCAGAGTGGCGTGGGACGGACCGAATTTTTCAGCGGGAATCCTGCGCGTGGGCACTTTCAGCACGGATGTGCACCTAAGATGGCCTTTCGTCCCAAAGGCTAGATTGACATTTGTAGACGACAAGAGCCGCGAGCGACATAGCATCGATCTATCGCTCAAAGCGATGAACGAAGAAATACAAGCGGGCCGATGCCGAGCGGTGACGATTCGTATCTTGGATCATGACAAGGCGGAGGTCGTGAGCGGTTACCCGCGCATGAGCGGCCGCAAGAGTGGACCGAAGTGAACCGCGCAGAAAAACCGCGCATCGGCGCGTTGTCCTCACGATGCTCGGCTACGACAAAGCCACCGTTCGCTCCGAATAAGCCAGGTCGACTTCACCCCGGCGCCGCTGCACCCACACTACGCCGAAGGCGCCTCTGCCCCACCTGTCCTTGCCTGGACCCGCGGTGATCCGCCGCCGTCGCGAGCACCCATGCCCACACGGCGAAGCGTCCCCCCGTCTGCATGGATTTCGCTCCCGACCGGGGCGCCCCTCACGGACGTAGTGGCGACGTTGAAGTTCATCGGCACGACTTGGCGCCAACCAACCGAATACTCCCGCCCCCCCCACGCTGGTCGCAGCGTCGAGCGACCGACCAAACCATGGACGTATCTATCTCCCCGGGGTGAATCTCCGTCCGCCATGCGACATCTTGGGCATGCTATCCCGCTGTCGGCCGCCCCGGGCCGCGCCCGGGGCGTCGGACGCAACCGCTAATCCCCGGCGGGTCGCAGGCCGACCCTCGCTCCGGCAATCGCCGCTGCTCCGGTCCTTCTATCGCTCAGTGCCCCGCGCCCGCGCCGCCGTCCGGCTTGAACGCCACCGCGAAATATACCGCGGCCAAGATCAGCGCGAAGCTCACCGCGTAGTTCCACGTCAGCTTCTCGCCCAGCACCAGCCACGCGAAGCCCACGAACACCCCCAGCGTGATCACCTCCTGCATGATCTTCAGCTGGTAGCCCGTCATCCCCGCCGCGTAGCCCATGCGGTTGGCCGGCACCATCAGCGCGTATTCAAACAGCGCGATGCCCCACGACATCAAAATCACCACCCACAGCGCTTTCCCTTCGAATATCTTCAGCTTCAGCTGACCATACCACGCGAAGGTCATGAAGATGTTGGACGCGACCAGCAGGAGGAACGTTTTCATGGGAAAAAATCATCGGCGCTCGCCACGCGCCAAGGGCCACTCGACGCCACGCGCCACTCGCGACCCCGAGCGCCGCAGGGCAGGGGAGGGCAGTCCGCGTCGCACCGACCTGCGTCGGCCTCGTCGTGATCCGCGGCCGACGCGCCGCCTTCGTTTCCCGCCAACCCGCGCTAACCCGCACCGGCACCACTGGTGTGCCCCGACCGCAGCCACGCTCACTGCGATCACCGCGCAGCCACGACGCACCGCCAACCCCTTCACGGCCTGCCGCCCGTCCCGCCTCGCGCGCTAGAGTCGATAGTAGTCGCGGAACCACGCCACAAATCTCCTCAACCCCGCCTCCAGCGCGACCTTCGGCGCAAACGCGATCGCCGCCTGCACCCGCGTCAGGTCCGCGCAGGTCTCGAACATGTCGCCCGGCTGCGGCGGCAGCAGCTCGACCTCCGCCTTCTTGCCCAGCAGCTCCTCCATCATGCGCACGAAGAGCAGCGTCTCCACCGGCCGGTGGTGCCCGAGATTGAAAACGCGCAGCGCCGGCGCGGTCCCTTGGTCCCTTGGTCCTTCGTTGCTGCCCCCCCCCGCCACCGCCGGCTGCGGCGGCGGATACAGCAGCACCTTCACCACGCCGTCGACGATGTCGTCGATGTAGGTGAAGTCGCGGAGGTTTTTCCCGTGGTTGAACAGCTTCAGCGGCCGACCTTCGCAGATCGCGCGCGCAAAGAGCGTCGGCGCCATGTCCGGCCGGCCCCACGGCCCGTAGACGGTGAAGAACCGCAGCCCCGTCGCGCGCACGCGGTGGTTGAGCACGTAGCTGTGCGCCATCAGCTCGTTGGCCTTCTTCGTCGCGCCGTAGTAGGAGATCGGCTGGTCCGTGTTGTCGTCCTCGCGGAAGGGCGCCTTCGCCCCCGCGCCGTAGACGCTGCTGCTCGAGGCAAACACCAGGTGCTTCGGCGGCGTGCGACGGCACGCCTCCAGCACCGTCGCGAACCCGTCGAGGTTGTTGCGCGTGTAGGCCGCCGGATTCTCCATCGAGAAACGCACACCCGGTTGCGCGCCGAGGTGCACCACGTAGTCGGGCCGGAAGTGCGCCACCAGCGCGGGAAACTTTTCCGCATCCGCGAAATCCGCCTGCAGAAACCGAAACGTCTCGAAACTCCGCGCCCGCCCGCCGCCACCGCCCCCCGTTCCGGTCGCGCCCTCACCATCGCCGGCGCTCTCGTCGTCGCCCGCTCCGCCGCCGAGCAACGCCGCGGCCTTGCTCGCGCCCGCCCCGCGCACCTCCACCCGCTCCGCCACCTTGGCCAGCTCCGCCAGCCGCGCGCGCTTCAACGCCGGATCGTAGTAGTCGTTCACCGTGTCCACGCCCAGCACCTCGCACTTCTTCGTCTCCGCGAGACGCCGGGCGACATGGTAACCGATGAAACCGGCCGCGCCGGTCACGAGGACTTTCATCCGGCGCGTGATACCCGCCGCACCGGAACGCGGGAAGCACCAAATCTCCCGCCCCGCTCGCCGGCCCGCCCGCTCGCGCGCGTCGGCCCACGCCTCCGCCGCACCCCGGTGCCACCGGTCCCACTCCCGCCACTCGCCTCCCGCTGGAGCGCTCCGCTCGCGCCTTGCGCCGACCTTCCGCGTCCGACGCCGCCGCACACTCGCCCCGCGTCCTATGACAAAATTGTGCACAAGTTTTCGAAAACGACGCTTGATCGCCGAAAAATGCGCCCCTTACCTTGCGACGATTTTGTCCGCGTCCACCTTCACCGCATGAACATCAAAGCCTATCTCAAGCCCCACTGCGGGTGGTCCAACGGGGTGCGCGCCGTTCTGCGCAAGCACAACCTGCCCTTCGAAGACATCGACATCATCAACAACCGCGCCAACTACGCGGAGATGGTCCAGAAGTCCGGCCAGCCCCTCTCGCCCTGCGTCGAAGTCGACGGCGTCATGCTCGCCGATGTCTCCGGCGAGGAAGTCGAAAATTACCTGCTCAGCAACGACCTCGTGAAACCCACGGACGTCCCTGCGGACGTCCCGACGAATGCGGGTTGCTCCGACGAGGAGCACGCCAAAATGGCCACCAAAACGATCCGCTTCTTCTAATCCCACGCTGAGAGCTCTCCGCACATAATACTTCACGGGCCGCTCTCGCACACGACGAGACCGGCCCTTTTTTTGCTCTAAGCGCGGCGCCCCGGGCCCAGCCGATACCCGCCCGCCGCTCCCACCTCCTCCCTTTCCGACCTCCCGATTTTCGCCGACATGAATCCAAGCAACCGTAGCGCCAGTCCCTCCCTCGCCGACGCCCAACCCGTCTCCGCCACCCCGCGCCGTGGACCCGGCCTGCCGGCGAAACAGGGCC
>JBILLY010000308.1:0-5869 GCA_044375835.1 Opitutaceae bacterium | reverse complement strand
GCGATCACCTTGTGCGCCGTGTTCGGGTTCACCTTCAGCGCCTGGCTCAGCACCCGCACCGAGGGAAACCGGTCCCCCGGCCGCAGCTGCCCCGCCACCACCGCCTTCTTCACCGCAAACAGGATCTGCTCCGCCACCGGCAGACCGGGTTTGAGTTCGAGCGTGAACGGCAGCACACTGTTCTACTCGCACTAGGACAGTTAGGACAGCAAGCCGAAAGTTAAAAAAGTCCTTTCCTCGCCTCCCCCCCGCCGGCACAACCCTGCGCGGTGCCCACGTCGAAGACCATCGGCTCAAGCGAACTCCACGCTGCCCTCGAGCGGCTCGCCACCGCCATTGCCAACCGTCACGCCGCGTCCCGCGCGCTTCTGCTCCTCGGCATCGCCAACGGCGGCGTCGAGCTCGCCCGCCGCCTCGCCGCCCGCCTCCCCGCCCTCAATCCCCGCCTCGCGCCCCGCGCCGGCACGGTCGACATCTCCTTCCACCGCGACGACATCGGCCGCCACCCCATCCCCAAGGAATTCGCCCCCACGCAGATTCCCGCCGATGTCGACGGCGCCACCGTCATTCTCGTCGACGATGTCCTCTTCTCCGGCCGCACCGTGAAGGCCGCCCTCGACGAACTCTTCGACCACGGCCGTCCCGCCACCGTCGAACTCGCCGTCCTCGTCGACCGCGGCGGCCGCCGCCTCCCGCTCGCCGCCGACTACGCCGGCCTCGCTTTGCCCGTCGCCGACACGGAAAAAGTCATCGTCACCCTCGACGCCAAGAACCCCAAAAACGACCGCATCGAGATCAAATCCCCCGCCGCCATCCCACGATCGTCCACCTGACTCGTCGTTGGCTACTCATCACTCGTCACTTCTCCTGATGTCCTGGACCCGCCGCCACCTCCTCACCGTCGAGGAACTTTCCCTCGCCGAGATCGACCAGATCCACGCCACCGCCGCCGCGTTCAAACGCACCCTCAAGCGCAGCGTGAAAAAGGTCCCCGCCCTCCGCGGCAAAACCATCGTCAACCTCTTCCTCGAGCCCAGCACGCGCACGCGCATGGCCTTCGACATGGCCGCCAAACGCCTCAGCGCCGACGTCATCTCCCTCGAAGGTTCCTCCTCCAGCACGACCAAGGGCGAGACCCTCCGCGACACCGCCCAGAACATCGAGGCCCTCCAGGCCGACATGCTCGTCCTCCGCCACGCCGCCGCCGGCTCGCCGCTCTACCTCTCCCGCATCCTCGGCATCCCCGTGATCAACGCCGGCGACGGCGCCCACGAGCACCCCACGCAGGGCTTGCTCGACACGTTCACGATGCGCGAGCACCTCGGCCCGGACCTCCGCGGCCGCCGCGTCGTCATCCTCGGCGACATCCTCTTCAGCCGCGTCGCCCGCTCCAACATCCACGCCCTCACCAAGCTCGGCGCCGATGTCACCCTCGTCGGCCCGTCCACCCTCGTGCCGCCGACTTTCACCGCCATGGGCGTGAAGGTCTCCCACGATCTCCGCAGCGCCCTCGCCGACGCCGAAGTCGTCATGCTCCTTCGTATCCAGCACGAGCGCCAAGCCTCGGGTCTCTTCCCCTCCCTCGGCGAATACACCAGCAGCTTCGGCCTCAACAAAACCCGCGCCGGCTGGCTCCACCCCAGGGCCATCATCATGCACCCCGGCCCGATCAACCGCGGCGTCGAGATCGACAGCGAACTCGCCGACGGCAACCGCAGCGTGATCCTCGAACAGGTCACCAACGGCATCGCCGTCCGCATGGCCGTCCTCTACCTCTGCGCCGGCGGCCAACCCGAACTCGTCACGCCCGTCAACGACGCCGCGGCGACCCCGTGACCCGCGCCCGATGCCCCCCGCCCGCGAAGTCGCTCCCGCATCAGACGCCTGACTTCAGCACTCGTCACCCGTCACCCGTCACTTTCCCGCCATGCCTTCCCTCTGGATCAAAAACGCCCGCGTCATCGACCCCGCCGCCAAGCGCGACGCCGCCGGCGATGTCTTCGTGGCCGACGGCAAGTTCGTCCCGTCCCTCTCCGCCGCGCAGAAGAAACGCGCCAAGGTGATCGATGCCCGCGGCCTCGTCGCCTGCCCCGGCCTCGTCGACATCCACGTCCACTTCCGCGAGCCCGGCCAGACCCACAAGGAAACCATCGGCACCGGCTCCCGCGCCGCCGCCGCCGGCGGTTTCACCACCGTGGTGATGATGCCCAACACCTCGCCCGTCGCCGACAACGCCGGCACCATCCAGCTCATGAAGGACGTCGTCGCCCGCGACGCCGTCATCCGCGTCCTCCCCACCGGCTGCATCACCGTCGGCATGAAGGGCCAGGCCCTCGCCCCCATCGGCTCGCTCAAGCGCGCCGGCGTCGTCGCCATCACCGACGACGGCGACTGCGTCCAGTCCAACGACCTCATGCGCCGCGCCGTCGAATACGCCAAGATGTTCGACCTCCCGGTCATGGACCACTGCCAGGACCACAGCATGACGCAGGGCGCCGTCATGAACGAGGGCGTCGTCTCCACCCGCCTCGGCCTCCGCGGCTGGCCCAACGCCGCCGAAGACCTCATCGTCGCGCGCAACGTCATCCTCTCCGAATACACCGGCGCGCACATCCACCTGCAGCACATCTCGTCGAAGTTCTCCGTCGACATCATCCGCCGCGCCAAACAACGCGGCGCCCGCATCACCGCCGAGGCCACCCCGCACCACCTCGCCCTCACCGACGAGGCGCTCGTCACCTACGACACCCACTTCAAGATGAACCCGCCGCTCCGCACCGAGGAAGACCGGCAGGCCCTCATCGCCGGCCTCCGCGACGGCACGCTCGACATCGTCGCCACCGACCACGCCCCCCACACCGACTACGAGAAAGACAAGGAGTTCGACTTCGCCCCCAACGGTATCCTCGGCCTGGAGACGGCCCTGCCCGTCACGCTCGAGATCCTCGTCCGGCAGAACAAATTCAAGCTGCCCTTCGTCGTCGACCTGATGACGCGCCGTCCCGCCGAGCTCATGCGCCTGCCCGCCGGCACGCTCGCCGAGGGCGCCGCCGCCGACCTCTGCCTCTTCGATCCGGACGAGAAATGGCACTACGACGCCAAGGCCGGTTTCAGCAAATCGAGCAACTCCCCGTGGTCCGGCCAGACCCTCACCGGCCGCGTGAAAACCACCGTCGTCGGCGGCAAGGTCGTCTTCACCGGCGGCCGCATCGTCGCCTGATCCGCTCCGGTCGCGCCGGCGCGCTCCCGCCGCCGGCCGGAGTCGTCCCGGCGCCATCGACAAGCCGGCGTTGCTCGCGCAACGTCCCCGCCCCACGCCCATGCGCGACGTTCTTCCGGTCCTGGCCAACAGTTTCGTGCTGCTGCTCGCTCTCGTGGGCGCGGTGCTGCTCTGGCGGCTGGTGTTGAGTCCCGCCGCGCGCGCCCGCCCCGCCGCGTCCGCCCTCGCCGCGTGGGAGGCGCCGGGCATCGATCTCTTCGTTTTCCTGTTCGCCGTGGTAACCGGCAGCTTTCTGTTCTCCCTCGGCGGCGGCCTCGTCACCCGCTCCTTCGGTCTGGTGGGCGACCTTCGCACCGTCGTCCACGGCGCCGCGGCCCAGCTCGGCATGCTGGCCGGTGTCGCCGCTTTCTGGTTGCAGCTCCGCCAAGGTCCGCTGCCGCCGCCGCCACCGCCGGCCGATTCGCTGCGCACCGGCGTGATCGCCTTCCTCGTCGCCCTGCCCTTGCTGCTCGCGACCGCCAAACTCTGGGAACTCGGCCTCTCCGCCTGCGGCCTGCCCGTCGAGAAGCAGGACCTCGTGGGCATGTTCGCCAACGCGGACTCCCCCTGGGTGCTTGCCGGGATGATCGTCCTCGCCGTGGTCGTCGCCCCCCTCACCGAGGAACTCGTGTTCCGCGCCGGTCTCTTCCGCTTTCTCCGCGGCCGCGTTCCCCGCTGGCTCGCGCTGCTCGGCCCGGCGCTTTTCTTCGCCATGCTGCACGTGAACTGGAGCACCCTCCAGGGCCTCGCCAGCCTCGCGCCGCTGGTCGTCCTCGCCGTCGTCTTCTCCCTGGCCTACGAGCGCACCGGCCACATCGGCACGCCCATCGTCGCCCACGCCTGCTTCAACCTGAACACCATTCTCGTGATCCTCTCCGGCGCGGCCAGGTAGCCCGCCCCTCCCGCCGCCGTCTTCCGCTCCGCCCGCGCGCCGTGTCTCCCTTCGCCCGTCACGCCTCCGACGCCGTATCCGCCCTCGGCGAAACCCGCCTCATCGCGGCCATCCGCCGTTGGCTCGGCCCCGTCTCCCCGCGCGCACCGTTCGGCATCGGCGACGACTGCGCCGTGCTCCCCGCCTCCCGCGGCCGCCAGCTCATCACCGTCGACCCCGTCATCTTCGGCCGGCACTTCGACGCCTCCGTCCCGCCCGCCGCCGCCGGCGCCAAGCTCCTCAAGCGCAACCTGAGCGACATCGCCGCCATGGGCGGTCGCCCCGTCGCCGCCGTGCTCGCCGTCACCCTCGATGCCCGCACCAGCGTCCGCTGGCTGGAGCGTTTCTACCGCGGCCTCGCCGCCGCCGCCCGCCGGTATCGGGTCAAAATCGTCGGCGGCGATTTGGCGCAGGCCGACGGTATCGTCGCCGCCAGTCTCACGCTCCTCGGCGAGGCCGCCGGCTCCCGCGTGCTCACCCGCACCGGCGCGCGCCTCGGCGACCGCATCTTCGTCACCGGTTCCCTCGGCCGCAGCCTGCCCACCGGTCATCACCACCGCTTCGCGCCCCGCCTCGCGGAAGGCGCCTGGCTCGCCCGCCGCCCCGCTGTCCGTTCCATGATGGATATCAGCGACGGCCTGGCCAAAGACCTTCATGCCCTCGCCCCCGCCGGCGCCGTGGCCGCGCTGTTTCCCGCCGCCCTGCCCCGCCGCCGCGGCGCCGATCTCCGCGCCGCGCTCGCCGACGGCGAGGACTACGAACTCGTCTTCGCGCTCGACCGCCGCGCCGACGCCGATGCTTTCGCCCGCGCCTGGCGGCGACGTTTCCCGCGCGTTCGCCTGAGCCGGATCGGGCTCTTCGCCGCCCCCCGCCGCGTGCCCACCGGCGCGGTCACTCTCGGCTCCTTCCACGGCTATGAGCATCTTCGCTGAGCTCCGCGCCGGCCTCGCGACCGCCTCCGCCGCCGAGACCCGCGCGCTTGCGGCGCGTTTCGCGGCCGCGCTGCCGCCCGACACCGTGCTCGCTCTGCACGGCGACCTCGGCGTCGGCAAGACCACCTTCGTCCAGGGCCTCGCCGCCGGCCTCGGTATCCGGGAAACCGTGACGAGCCCGACCTTCAACATCTTCACGCTCCACCGCGGCCCGATCACCCTGCTCCACCTCGACGCCTACCGCCTCGACCGGCCCGAACAGCTCGAGGACCTGCTGCTCGAGGACTTCATGGTGACGCCCTGGTGCCTCGCCGTGGAGTGGCCCGAGCGCGTCGCCGCATGGCTGCCCCCCGGCGCGCTGCACCTCGATCTCGGGATCACGCCCGACAGGCGCCATACCATTGGTCTGCGCTGAATCCGCCCCAGCCCGCGGACGCCTTGTCCGCGGCCTCCGGCTCACGGCAACCGGATCGCCACGAACTCGCCCGTCAGCCGCGCCGCCTCCGCCCCGTCGAATCGCAGCGTCGCCGTCAGTTCCGCCCGCGCGCGTCCGTGCCGGGCAAGCATGCGCAGAAAGCCCTCCAGCCTCGCGTCGGGCACGCCGGCGCAATGCGCCGTGAAGTCACCCGCGATCGGCCGCAGGTAGTCGATCGTGTTGCGCTGGATGACCAGCCGGGCCGAAACGCCGGCCCCCGTCATCGCGCGGTGCAGACTCGCCCATGCGGCCAAAATCGCGACCGCCGACGC
>JBILLY010000499.1:0-4260 GCA_044375835.1 Opitutaceae bacterium | reverse complement strand
GCGAGCTGGGGAAAAAGTTCGGGGCGGCGGCGGCGGCGAGGATGCCGGAGAGACCGCGTTTCAAGACGGTGCGGCGAGTCAGGGGTGCGCTCATGGGGAGTTCGAGGGTGCGTGAAGGGGAGGGGGAGACCAGCGACGGGACGGTTTACGTCAACGACGTGGGCAGGCAGCGTCGCGCCGCGAGGGGGCGGCTGCCGAGGAAAATTTTTGCCGCTCACCCGTTCGGGCGATCGCCGGGTCGTTCAATCCTCCCGGCCCCGCGGGCTGAAGCGGCGCCGATACTCGAGCGGCCGGAGCCCGGTCTCGGCCCGGAAGGCGCGGGTGAAATGGCTCTGGTCGTAGAATCCGCATTCGAGGGCGATGCGGCCGACCGGATCGGAGGACGCCTCGAGCCGACGCCGCGACATGATCAACCGCACCCGCAGCAGATACGCCCCGAGGCTCATGCCGAAGAGCCGGCGAAACTCGCGCTGCAACTGGCTCTCCGAGAGGTGAGCGCGCCGGGCGATGTCCGCGACGACGATCTGCTCGCCGTAGTGCGCGAGCACGTATTCGCAGGCGCGCGTCAGGCGCTGGTAGTCGCCCGGCGCCCCGCCCGCGTGGTCGTAGGGGCGCATCACGCCGGCCACGCCCATCACCGCGCCGCCCGGGCCGCGGACGGGGAATTTGCTCGAAACATACCAACGCGGCGTGCCGTCCGCGCTTTGAACGAGCCACACCTGGTTCACCAGCGGCCGCGCCGAGTCCATCACGCGCCGGTCTTCCTCCACGTATTGGGCGGCGAGTGCCGGCGGGTGGAAATCGAAGTCCGTGCGCCCGATCATCGCGCTCTCCGCGTCGAAGCCGTGGATCGCCGCCAAGGCGCGGTTCACCTTCATGTAGCGGTGCCCACGATCCTTGATGAAGAGGTAGGTCTCCGGGAGCACATCGAACATCTCGGCAAACACCGCCGGATCGCTCACGCGTCGGAAAAATTCGGCCGGCGTGACCGGGGCAGGGGAGGGCAGCATGCGCGGTTATTACAAAAACCCGCGCCCGCCGTCAAAGCCCCCGTGCCGCGCCTCTGGCAAACTGGCCGCGATGTCGTTTGGCCCCCCGCATCGCCCCCTGCTTCGCTCCGCGTGCCGCACCACGCCGGGCAGGCACGGAATCATCCGGCGCGGAGCGGTGTCGCTGCTTGTCGCGATCGCGGCGGCGTGGGCCGGAGCGGCCGTGCCGGATTTCAACCGCGACGTGCGCCCGATCCTCTCGGAAAACTGTTTCCAGTGCCACGGCCAGGATCCGGCGAAACGCGAGGGCAAGCTGCGCCTCGACGAGCGTGCGGGTGCCACTGCCGTCCGCGACGGCATCGCCGCCATCGTCCCGGGCCGGCCCGACGAAAGCGAGTTGCTGCGCCGGCTCGCTTCGCGCGAGGCCAGCGAAGTCATGCCGCCGCCGGAGTCCCACAAGCGCGTCACGCCCGCTCAAGCGGAGACGTTGCGCCGCTGGATCGCGGGTGGCGCGCCCTACGCGGCGCACTGGGCCTTTGTCCCGCCTGAGCGCCCGCCGCTGCCGGCGCGCACCGCGGCTGCGGCTGCGTTGCACCCGATCGATGTCTTCGTCCGCGCCCGCCTCGCCGCCGAGGGACTGGCGCCTGCGCCGGAAGCACCGCCGGAGACGTGGCTGCGCCGGGCCGCGCTCGACCTCACGGGCCTGCCGGCCACGCCCGCGGAGCTGGATGCTTTTCTCGCCGACGTGAAGAAACGCGGCGAACCCGCCTACGCCGCCGCCGTGGATCGCCTGCTCGCCTCGCCGCACTACGGCGAGCGCCAGGCCGTCGAGTGGCTCGACGCCGCGCGCTACGCCGACACCCACGGCTTCAACAACGACTCCGCCCGCGTCATGTGGCGCTGGCGCGACTGGGTAATCGAGGCCTTCAACGCCAATCTGCCCTACGATCGCTTCATCACGGAGCAACTCGCGGGCGACCTGCTGCCCAAGCCCACGCTGGACCAGCGCATCGCCACGGGCTTTGGCCGCAACCACGTGATCAATTCCGAGGGCGGCATCATCGGCGAGGAATACCGCGTCGAGTATGTCGCCGACCGCGTGCGCACGCTGAGCACCGCGTGGCTCGGCCTGACGATGGAGTGCGCCAGATGCCACGACCACAAGTTCGACCCGATCAGCCAGCGCGACTACTACCGCCTCTTCGCGTTCTTCAACAACGTGCCCGAGCACGGCGAGGACGGTCGCGTCGCCAACGCCGTCCCGATGATCCCCGCGCCCACGCGCCCGCAGCAGGCCGCGCTCGCCGCGCAGGAGAAACAACTGGCCGCGCTCGACGCCGACCTCGCGAAAGCCCGCGCGAAGCTCACTGCGGGGGATTCCACCGCCCGCGAACGCCTCGCCGCGCTCGCGTCGACCGCGCGCACCGCCGGCGATCGCGCCGCGCCCGAGAGCAAAGGAGCACCGCTTCTGGTGCCCTCCGACGCGCCGCCGTCCGACTCCGCCACGCCCGTTATCCCCGCGACCAAACTCGACTTCACCGCCAGCACCGGCGCCGCGCTCGCGTTCTGGCTGCAGCCCGACGCCGACAATCCCCGCGACGTCGCCCTCTTCTCCGCGCTCAACCACCGCGGCAATCCCGTCGACACCCAGTTCGGCAAGGGCCGTGAAATCCGCCTCATCGACGGCGAAATCGAGATTCGCCTGAGCGATCGGTTTCCCGTCTATGCGACGGTCGTCCGCACGACTGGCGCAAAGATCCGCCCGGGTGAGTGGCGGCACGTCGCGTTCAGCTACGCCGGCGGCAAACGCGCGGCCGCCGTCCGTGTCTGGGTCGATGGCACCGAGGCCGCGCTCGATGTGCGTTTCGACGGCCAGCAAGCCGAGCCCGTGAAGAAGGAGTTTCTCGTCGGAGCGGACAACGTCCCCGACGGCCCGCGCTGGCGCGGCGACCTGCGCCAGGTGCGCGGCTTCCCCGCGGCGATCAATGGCGTCACCGCGCGCACGGAGTTTCTCGCGTTCGCCGACGAACTCGCCGCCGAGCCCGCGCGCCGCGACGCGCTGCTCGCCGAGGCTGCCGCCACGCGCGATATCGTCGCGCGCCGCGACGCCCTCTGGGAAGATCATCTCGCCCTCCGCCGCAGCCTGCCCACCGCGATGGTGATGGAAGAGCTGCCGGTGCCGCGCCCCGCGCACGTGCTCACGCGCGGCAACTACGACGCCCCGGGCGAGCGCGTCGAGCCCGGCGTGCCCGAGTCGCTGATCGCGCCGTGGCCGAAGGACGCGCCGCGCAACCGCCTCGGCCTCGCGCAGTGGCTCACGCAGCGCGATCATCCGCTCACGGCGCGCGTCGTCGTGAATCGCTTCTGGGCGCAGCTCTTCGGCACCGGCCTCGTGAAGACGCTCGAAGACTTCGGATCGCAGAGCGAATGGCCGAGCCATCCCGAACTGCTCGACTGGCTCGCGCGCGACTTCATCGACGGCGGCTGGGACGTGAAGGCGTTCTTCAAGCGTGCCGTCCTCTCCGCCACCTACCGGCAGTCGAGCGCCGTTTCGCCCGCGCTGCTCGCTCGCGATCCGGAGAACCGCCTGCTCGCCCGCGGCCCGCGCGTGCGCCTGCCCGCCGAGACGATCCGCGATCAGGCGCTCGCGATCTCCGGCTTGCTCGCGCCGCGGCTCGGCGGTCCGAGCGTGTTTCCCTACCAGCCGGAATCGCTCTACACGGGCATCGTCGTCGGCGCCGCCTATCCCGGCACCGTCTGGACGCCGAGCTCCGGCGAGGACCTCCATCGCCGCAGCCTCTACACGTTTTGGAAACGCACCGTGCCGCACCCGGCGATGATCGCGTTCGACGCGCCGGACCGCGAGTTCTGCACCGTGCGCCGCTCGCGCACCAACACCCCGCTCCAAGCCCTCACGCTCTGGAACGAGCCCGGCCTGCTCGAGGCCGCGCGCCACCTCGGCGCGCGGATGCTCCGCGAGGGCGGCGCCGACGACGCGGCGCGCGTGGCCTTCGCCTTCCGCCTCGCCACCGCGCGCCAGCCGCGCCCGGAGGAGTCGCGCGTGCTCACGGCCACGCTCGCACGGCTGCGCGTCGACTTTTCCACGACACCGGCCGATGCCGCCGCGCTCCTCCGTGTCGGCACCACGACGGTCGATGCGTCACTGCCCCCCGCTGAACTCGCCGCCGCCGCGAGCGTCGCGAGCATGATCCTGAGCCTCGACGAAACGATCTCCAACAACTGATCCGTAGCCCGCCTCGTGAGAGGCGGG
>JBILLY010000307.1:0-5886 GCA_044375835.1 Opitutaceae bacterium | reverse complement strand
CCGCCTGCGCGAGCGCCTGCACCCGGAGCTGCGCGGCACCCGCGCCGAACCGTTCACCCGCGCCGGCAAAGCGTTTCTGCTGCCCGCCGGCAGCGACCTCGCCGCGGCCGCCGACACGTGGCTCCGGCCGCAAATCGAAGACGGCCGCGTCGCCGCCCGGCTCGAGCACGCCCTCGCCGCCGCCGTCCGCTGAGTCCACGCGTCGGAATCTGCTCCGGCCCGCGGCCGCCCCGGATGCGCGCGAGCGGTGGCGGCGCGCACACGCGCGCCGCGCGGCCGCCCGCGCCTGCGGCCGGCCCCGGCCGCGCCCACCTACTGCCGGAACGTCGGTTGCTTCGGATCGCCGCCGCTCAGCGTGTAGGCGACGAGGTCGAGGACCTCGTCCTTGGTGAGCATGTTGAGCAGCATCGGCGGCATCGGCGAGACGTGCGAGGGCTCGATGCTCTTCACTTCCTTGCGGTCCACGCGGGTCTGCGTGTGCGGCTCCGAGGGGTCCGTGTTGATCGAGACGGTGTCGCCGTTGAGGTTCACGACCACTCCGACCACGGTCTCGCCGTTGAGCTTGGTCAGCACGCTGGGCACGAACTGCTCGTTGATCTCCTTGCTCGGGTTGATGATCTGGTCGAGCAGGTCGTGCGGGCTGTAGCGGCCGCCCGCGCCGGTGAGATCGGGGCCCGTCATGCCGCCCTCGTTGCCGAAGCGGTGGCAGGCGAAGCACGCGGCGGCGCCGAACATCTTCCGCCCGCGCTCGAAGTTCCGGTTGCGCATCCCGTTCTTCGCGGCGGCGCTCAGCTCCTCGAGCGTCCAGGCCGTGGGCGTGCGACCGGCGAAGACCTCGCCGAGATTCGCGACGACGGATTTGCGCTCGGGCTTGCGCGCGAGGAGCTCGGCCAGGGCGGTCTTCTCCGTCTCCGTGAACGTCGCGAGCGCGTCGTTGCGGATAAACTCGATGAACTTGTCGAAGCTCGCGCCGCCGCGGTAGTTCACGGCCTTGAGCAGCCATTCGAGGTAGGCGGTGCGCGTGGCGAGCGTCCAACCGGCCTTCAACATGCGCAGCGAGCGCGCATACTCCATCTGCTCCTCCTGCGTGGGGGCGGCCGTGATGAGCGCCATCGCCTTGGCCGCGACCGTCGGCGCCTGGAGAAACACCAGCGTCTCGCACAGCAGCCAATTGGCCTCGCGGGTGGCGGCGGGGAACAGCGGATCGAGTTTGGCGACGAGCGCGCCCACGGTCGCGTCGTCGGGCCGGCCGAAGCGATTGAGCACGACTTGGAGCGTGCGGAGGTGCGTGAGCCGGCGCGCGGCATCGAGCTTGGCGTGGTCGATCTGGGCGAGGGCCGAGAGCAGCGCGGCGCGGCGCGCGGGGTCGACGGGCGGCGTGGTGGCGCCGCGGTGCGGCGGACAGACGCCGGTGGCGTGCGCGAGGGCGAGCAGCGCCTCGACCTGGATCGTCGGATCGCGCTCGGCGAGGGCCTTTTCCGCCCAGGTCTCGACCGGCTGGTGCTCCACCGCGATGCGCGCCGCCCAGCGGATGGAGCGATCGGCATGCGCGAGGTGCGGCCAGGCCTTCGCCACGGCCGCGGGGTCTTTCTTCCCGTGGAAAACTTCGAGCGAGCGGCGCAGGTCGCGCGCGGGGCTGGGCGCGGGTTTCGCGGTGTCGGGCGCGGTGGATTCGTTGCCCTTGTAGGTCACGCGGTAGACGCCGGACTGCACGCGGCGGCCGCCGATCGCGAAATACATCGCGCCGTCCTTCGGGTGGATGATCGCATCGGTGAGCGGCAACGGCGTGCCGGAGATGAACTCTTCCTTGGTCGCCTTGTAGCTCGCGCCGTCGGGCGTGAGGTGGACGGCGTAGAGCTTGCCCCAGCTCCAATCGAGGGCGAAGAGCGCGCGCTGGTATTTGACGGGGAACTTCGCGCCGTAGCCGAAGACGGTGCCCGTGGGGGAGCCGGGGCCGACGTTCACGATCGCGCCGAGGTTGTCGGGGTAAAACTCGGGCCACTTGCCCGCGCCGTTGCGCCAACCGAACTCGGCGCCGCTCGTCACGTGGTTGATGCGCGTCGGGCGATACCACGAGGTGTTGAAGTCATACTCCATGTCGGCGTCGTAGGTGAAGAGCTCGCCGTCGCGATTCACGGCGCCGTCGAAGATATTGCGGAAGCCGGACGCGAAGGCCTCGAACGTTTTTCCGTCGGGCGTGAAGCGATAGATGATGCCGCCGGGCGCGAGCACATCGCGCATGAAGCCGCGGCCGTCGGGCATGCGCGGCAACAGGTGATCCTCGCCCCAGTGGCGCGGGACCTGCGACGTCGGCGCGAGCTGCGTGGGCTTCGCACCGTTGCCCGTGATCAGGAAAAGCGCCCGGCCGTCCGGCGTGGGCACGATCGCGTGGACGCCATGGTCGCCGCGCGCCTCGATGGCGCGGAGGAGCTCGACCTTGTCGAGCCGGTCGTCGCCGTCGCTGTCGGTGATGCGGTAGACGCCGCTCTCGATCTTGCGCTCGTAGTCGTTGACGCCGACGTAGAGCGCGCCGAACGCGAACGCCATGCCGTTGATCGCGCGGATCTGGGCGGGCATCTGCTCGACGGCGGAGCGCTCCAAGGTCTTGCCCGGGGCGGGCGGCGTGAAGCGGTAGAGGCCGCCGTATTGGTCGCTCGCGTAGATGCGGCCGCGGTCGTCGGCGCAGAGGTTGACCCACGAGCCCTGCTCGACGCCGGGCACGGAGTAGATCAGCTCGACGGCGAAGCCGGGCGCGACCTTGAGGCGCGACACCGGCGTGGCCTTGTTCTCGTTGATGGCGGGGCCGACCTGGGCGGGGCGGTCGGGCGCGGCTTTTTTCTTCGGGGTTTCGGCCGGGAACGCCAACGGCGCGAAGACAACCAGAGCAACGACCGGGAGCAGACGGGGTAGATTCATACGGGAAAGGAAAAGACGAACGGCCACGACTATCGTCGCGCGGCAACCGCGCGATTGAAATACACCACGGCGTTCTTCGACTCGCGGCCGGCGAGGATCAGATCGGTGCGGCCGTCGCCGTCGAGGTCGGCCGCCTTGAGATCGTAGGCCTGCTGGCGGTTGCCCGTGTCGAGGTCGTGCGGCGTGAAGCGGCCCTGCCCGTCGTTCTCATACCAGCGCACGACCAACGCCGTGTAGGACGCCGCCGCGACATCGGTGTCGCCGTCGCCGTCGAAATCGCCGACCGCGAGCGCGTGGGGCGTCGCGAGGTCCGCATCGACCGCGTGCCGCGCCCAGTCCGGGCCGGAAAACCAAAAGACGCCTTTGCCGTGGCCCGCGGCCCCGACGACATCGATCCGCCCGTCGCGATCGATCCGCGCGGCCCGGATGTTGGTCGCGCCTTTCTCCTGCGCGATGCGGTGCTTCGCCCAGGGCTCGCCGGCGGCGCCGCGTTTCCACCAGGTCCAGGTGCCGGCGCCGGAATCGCCGAGGAGAATCTCCCCGCGCCCGTCGCCGTCGAGGTCGGCGAAGTCGAGATAATGCGGCCGGCCGTCGGCCCCGGCGTGGGTGACGACCTCGCGGCGCGGCCCGCCGGGGGCGGCGAGGTCGAACCACGCGAGGCTGTTGGGAAAGGCCGGGCCGCTGATGCTGTCGGCGATCACGTCCGCGCGCCCGTCGGCATTCACGTCGGCGGCGAGAATGCCGTGGATGCCGTTGAGTTCGCGGTCGACGACGTGGAGCTTCCACGCGCCTCCGCCGCCGCGGCGCGGATTCTCGAGCCAGGCGACGCTGAAATCGGGACCGATGGGCGCCGGCGGCGCCGCCTTGCCGGCCACGGGCGGCTTGCGCGACTCGATCCACGGGATCGCGTAGCGGCCGAGCGCGAGGTCGGGCGCGCCGTCGGCGTTGGCGTCGAGTGTCACGCAGTAGAGCAGCTTGCCGTCCTTCGCGTCGAAGAGCGTGCTCGTGCGCCAGGTCGCGTGGTCGACGGCGAAGACCTTGGTGACACCCATCGCGACCAGCTCGCGCTGGCCGTCGCGGTTGGTGTCGAGGGCCTCGACGCTCCAGATCGATTCGGGCAAGGGAAACGCGCGGCGCTCCCACGCGACCGGCGAGCGCGGCGCGACCGGTGCGCCGCGCTCGAACTCCGCGCCCGCCAGATCGAGGTGGTAGATCATGCCCTCGTAGCTGACCACGTGCAGCTCCCCGCGCGCATCGACGGCAAACGAGGCCACGCTCTCCGGGGCCGTCGCGATGTGCCGCAGCGATTCGAGATTCCCGTCGCGCTGCGTGAGCCCGAAGATCATCCGCGACGTGTAGTCGCCGAAAATGTAGACGCCCTCGAACGACGGCGCGCGCGTGCCGCGGTAGACGTGGCCGCCCGTGACCGAGTTGCCATGGCGTCGCCGGTAGGCGGCGACCGGCGGCGCATAGGTGTCGCCGGCGCGGCGGTGCGCATTGGAAAACGCCTCGAAGCCCTCGATGACATTCCACCCGTGGTTCTGCCCGCGCCGCACGATCGCGACTTCCTCGACGCGATCCTGGCCGACGTCGCCGACCCACAGGTCGCCGGTCTTCGGGTCGAAGCTGAAACGCCACGGCTCGCGGAACCCGAGCGCCCAGATCTCGGGCCGCGCGCCGGCCCGGCCGACGAAGGGGTTGTCCGGCGGGATCGCGTAGGCGAGACCGGGGTCGCGGCGGTCCACGTCGATGCGGATCATTTTTCCCAGCAGCAGGCCGAGGTCCTGGCCGTGCCCGTTGGGGTCCTGCTGCGGCCCGGTGTCGCCCATCGCGCAGTAGAGCATGCCGTCGGGCCCGAACTCCACGGTGCCGCCGGTGTGGTTCTGCGTGACGGCGGGAATCTTGAGCAGCACGCGCGGCGGCTCGCCGGAGTCGGAGCGGAAATCCTCCGCCGCGCGGCGCTCGACCACGAGGGTCGAGAGGGCGTCGCCCTCGGCGATCTGGTGCTTCTCGAAATAGCGGCGGTTCTCGCGGAAGCGCGGATGAAACGCCACGCCGAGCAGGCCGTTGGGCCCGCGGCGGTTGAAGACCTCCGCGGAAAAATCGGCGAAGAGCGCCCGCGTGAAGCCGTCCGCCCCGCGGTCGAGCCGCCAGATTTTCCCCGACTGATGCGCGGCGAGAAACGCATGCTCCTCGCCCGGGATCCGGCCGAACCACGCGAGGCCGAGGCGCACCTCGCCCGGCTGGCGCACGACGGCGTGGGGGAAGCGCAGGGTCTCCGGCAGCAGCGGGCGCAGCGCGGCGGGCTTGGCGAGCAACGGGATCTCGTCGGGCATGCCGCGGTGGGCGGCGAGCGAGCTCGCCGGCTGCTTCAGGCTCGCGAGGTAGTCGATGAGGTCGGCGAATTCCTGCAGCGAGAGCGCCGTGTGCAGGCCCTCGGGCATGAGCGAGAGCGGACTCGGCTGCTGCGACTTCAGTTCGCCGGCGGCGACCGCGACCAGTTTCCCGTCGGCCCCCATCACCGCGACGCCGGCCGAGTTGGCGCGCTTGATCACGCCGAGGTGCGTGTCGCCGGCTTTGGTCTCGACGAGCGTCGCGCCGTAGCCGACGGCGATGGCGGCGTTGGGCTCGAGCAGCGCCGTGATCAGGTCGCGCCGCGGCAACGCGTCGCCGACGGCGCCGAGATCGGGTCCGGCCTTGGACTGCGAGCCGTCGACGGAGTGGCACGCCGCGCAGGCGACCCGGTCGGGCGCGTGAAAAATCGCCCGGCCGCGCTCGACGCTGCCGCCGCGGACGAGGGCCCAGTTGCGGTAGTCGTTCGGCGGACGCGCCGGCTGGGCCGCGGCCAGGACAGGCAGGAGCAGGGCAACCATGCTCGTGGGGACGGAAAGGCGAAAGCGTCGCATCGGGGCGGACGAGCGGGGTTAGCGCCGGGCGGCGGCGGAGTCGGCGGTCGCCGCGCGGGCGACG
>JBILLY010000897.1:0-2681 GCA_044375835.1 Opitutaceae bacterium | reverse complement strand
CACCTGGAAAGGCGCGCAGTTCCACGGCCACACGATGCCGTCGGCGTCGTGGCTCTGCTCGATCACCGCCTGCATCGTGCGGCTGATGCCGATGCCGTAGCAGCCCATCACCATCAGGTGCGACTGCTTCTGGTCGTCGGTGTAGACCGCGCCGAATTTCTCCGAGTATTTCGTGCCGAGCTTGAAGATGTGCCCGACCTCGATGCCACGTCGGACCTGCAGCGGCTGGCCCGACTTCACGTCCGGCTCCCCCGCGCGCACGCGCCGGAAGTCGCCGAACTTCGTCACCGCGAGATCGCGCGCCACGTTCACATTGCGCAGGTGAAAACCGTCCTTGTTGGCGCCGGTTGTGCCGTTGCCGATCAGCCGGATCGCATGGTCCGCGAACACGCCCGCGAGGGCGCCCGCATCCTTGATCGTGCCCCGCACCGCGCCGAGCGAGCCCGGCTTGGCGCCCAACACGGGCTCGATTTCTTCCGCGGTCGCCGGCCGGAAGAGCGTGAAGCCCAGCGCCCCGAGTTTCGCTTCCTCGAGTTCGTCGCAGCCGCGCAAAATCACGAGAAACGGTTTCCCGTCGCCGATGAAGACCAGCGTCTTGAACTGCTTGTCCGCCGCCACGCCGTAGGGCGCCGCCTCGAGGGCCGCGATCGTCACCACGCCGGGCGTCGCGAATTCCTCGACCGCCCCGGCCGGGGCCGCGTCGGCGAGGTCCGCCGGCACCAGGCCGCTCGTCGCCTTCTCGCGGTTGGCCGCGTAGCCGCTCGCCTCGTTGTAGATCACGTCGTCGTCGCCGACTTCCGCCGGCACCATGAACTCATGCGAGAAGCTGCCGCCCATCACGCCGGTGTCCGCCTCGACCGCGATCGCCTGCACGCCGATGCGTTTGAAGAACTTCTCGTAGGCCGCCTTCATCGCGAGGTAGCTCTTGATCGCGCCGTCGTCCGTCGCGTCGAACGAATACGCGTCCATCATGATGAACTCGCGCGCCCGCATCAGGCCGTAGCGCGGGCGGATCTCGTTCCGGAACTTCGTGGCGATCTGGTAAAAGTTCTTCGGCAGGTCGCGGTAGCTCGTGATCTCCGCCTTCACCAGCGGCGTGATCACTTCCTCGTGCGTCGGCCCGAGCACGAATTCCGGCTCGCGCGGCCCGCGCTTCCCGTCGCCGGCACTGTCCGCGCGAAACATGATCTCGCGCGCCGCCGCCCAGCGCGGCCCCTGCTGCCACAGCTCCACCGGATGCACGTGCGGCATCCACAGCTCGATCGCCGCGGCCGCGTCCAGCTCCTCGCGGCAGATCTGCGTGATCTTCTGCACCGCCCGCAGGCCGAGCGGCATATAGGTGTAGAGGCCGCCGCCCAGTTTGCGCACCAGTCCCGCGCGGACGAGCAGCTTGTGCGACGCGATCTCCGCGTCGGCCGGACTTTCTTTCAGCGTCGGGATGAAGAACTGGGACCAGAGTTTCATGCAGTCGGGCAACGAAACAGCCGCTCCGGGCCGGATCAATTTTATTCCCGATCTCCGCGCCGCGCATCCGCCGCCTTGCCTCCGCCGCCCCGCGTCGTTTCTGCTCCCCCCTTCATGTCCGCCGCTCCCAACCAACGCCAACCGTGGCCGATGAAGTGGATCGTCGTCGCGATCATCCTCGTGATCGTGCCCTACACCTTCATCACGCTGCAGTATCGCAAGCCGGGTCCGGCCTTCCAGCCCTACGAGGACATGAAGAACCGCGCCAACGTCGTGCGCCTCCTCTCCGCCGGCTTCCAGCGCCTGCCCATCGCCGCCACCCGCCCCGCCGACGGCGCGCGCGTGCCCGACGGCGCCGCCTTCGCCCCGGCCCCCGGCGGCCTGCCCGAAGATCTGAAGAAAACCCTCGTTGAACCGGTCCTGCTCCCCGCCGAGATCGTCAACGTCGCCGCCGCCCCCGTCGCCAACACCCTCATGGCCTACGAGGTCCAGCTGCTCTGCACGCTGCCCGACGAGCGCAAACAACTCGGCGGCGGCGATCTCTACCTGCGCGGCGACCAGGTCGTGCTGGCTCCCACCTTCATCGCCGTCGGCGACGACCTCGTCGCCCGCGACCGCCGCGCCCCCGTGCTGTTCACCATTCCCGCCGGCACGCTGAAACCGGGCCGCTATCAGGTCACGCTGCTCGGCCAGCAGAGTTCCCGCACCTGGCCGCTCGAGGTCCGCTGAGCGGAACTACGCGCCCGGCCGCGCAAGCGCGTCATTGACGCGCCCGTCCGCCTGTCCGAACACTTCGGTTCTCGCCCGAACTAGATGACGACCAGCCCAGGACCCGCCGCTCCCGCCGACCCCCGCTCGGCGAACGCCACCACGATCAAGCCCACCGATCTCCGCGGCATCCTGAAATACGTGCCCCGTTTCCAGGGCCAGATCTTCGTCATCGCGATCGACGGCTCCATCGTCGCCGACGACAACTTCGGCAACATCCTCGTCGACATCGCTGTCCTCCGCTCCCTCGGCATCGAAGTCGTCCTTGTCCACGGCATCAGCCACCAGCTGAAGGAACTCTCGGTGATGCGCAGCATCCCGATCACCAACGCCGACGGCACCGGCATCACCGACGCCGCCACGCTCGACCTCGCGATCCGCGCCTCGTCCCGCGTCACCCATGCGCTCGTCGAGGGCCTCACCCAGAACGCCCTGAAGTGCGCGTCGAC
>JBILLY010000748.1:0-3200 GCA_044375835.1 Opitutaceae bacterium | reverse complement strand
ATCCTGCGCGGTGTCGACCACCAGTTCACCGGCAAGGTCGAGCGCATCGACCGCGACTTCCTCACCGAGCTCATCGACCGCCTCGTGGTGCCCGTCGTCTCGCCGATCGGCTTCGGGCCCGACGGAAAATCCCTGCGCGTCAACTCCGACCTCCTCGCCGCCGAACTCGCCGAAGCGCTCCACGCGACCAAGATCATCTACCTCACGCCCGCCCCCGGCATCGAGATCGACGGCGCCATCCGCCGCGAAATCTCCATCGAGGCCCTCAACAAAATCGTCCAGGAGCAACCCGAGCGCATCGCCGACGACTCCCGCAGCAAGGCCCTGCACGCCATCAAGGCCATCGAGACCGGCACGCCCCGTGTCCACATCATCGACGGCCGGATCTTCGACGGCCTGCTCAACGAAATCTTCTCCAACGACGGCGTCGGCTCCCTCGTCTACGGCAACGATTACCAGCAGATCCGCAAAGCGCGGAAGAGCGACGTCCGCCTCATTTACAACCTCACGCGCAACGCCGTCCGCCGCGAGGAGTTGATCAACCGCACGCAGCAGGCGATCGAAAAGAACATCGACCAGTTCTACGTCTTCGAGGTCGACGAGAACATCATCGCCTGCGTCACGCTCTATTTTTACCCCGACAAGCCGCAGCTCGCCGAGGTCGGCTCGCTCTACGTGATGCCGTTCTACCACAACCGCGGCATCGGCAAAAAGATGGTCGAGTTCGCCGGCATCGTCGCGAAAGAGCGCGGCGTCACCGAGCTGCTCGCGCTCTCCACGCAGAACTTCGGGTTCTTCATCAACGTCTGCGGCTTCGAGGAGACGACGAAAGAAATCCTCCCCGACGCGCGCCTGAAGTCCTACGAGGAAGGCGGCCGCAACCCCAAGGTGATGGTCAAGCGCCTCGGCTGAAGCCCGCGACCGCGGCCGGCACGACGGCCGGACGCCGCACCGGTTCGGCACCGCGCCCGCCGGCGATCGAGTCCGTCCGGCGATACCGCCGATCGGTCCGCGTCACTTCACTTCCGCCACCACCACGACTTCGACCGTCGTGCCGCGGGGCAGGCCGTTCGTCGCGACCGCCGCGCGCGCATGCTTGCCCGCTTCGCCGAACACTTTCACGAGCAGGTCGCTCGCCCCGTTGATCACCGCCGGGCTGTCCGCGAAACCGTCCACCGCGTTGACGAACCCGTTCACCATCACGATGCGGGTCACGTTCTCGAGCGAGCCCACCGCCGCCTTGATGTTCGCGAGGGTGTTGAGCACGCAGATCTCCGCCGCCTTTTTCGCGGTCTCGATCGTCTGCTCTTTGCCGACCTGGCCCACGTGCGTCTGCTGGCCGTTGAACACCGCGATGGTGCCCGCGCAGAAAAGCAAATTCCCCGTGCGCACCGTGGGCACGTAGCTGCCCGCGGCGGCGGGCGGAGTGGGCAAGGCGAGACCGAGTTCGGCGAGTTTGGCTTCGGGATTCATGGGCGGGTGGTGGAAAAAATCACGGCTGCCGCGGCGCGGGCGGCAAGAACTCCTTCGTCGCCACGCTGGCGATCGAGACCGGCAGTTCCATCACTTTCAACTGGAGCAGCAGCTCCATCTGCTCGCTGATCCGCGCGAGCGACAGCTGGCCGATGTCCTCGCCGTTTTCCCATCGGCCTCGCGCAAACGCATGGATGATCAGCTCGCTGCGCGCAAAGGTCAGCAGCGCCTGCGTCATCTGCGGATTGCGCCGCAGGATCAGGTTGTCCGCCGGCGCCGGGTCGTTTTCCAGGTAGTCGCGCCAGCCGCGGATCGTCGCGTGCACGAACGCCCGCACCATGGTCGGCTCCGTGCGCGTCAGCTCCCGCCGCGTGAAGATCGCGTGGTAGCAATCGTAGCCCGCCGAGGTCAGCAGCAGCGTGCGCACCCGGCGGCCGTTCTGCTGCGCGAAGAAGGGCTCGTTCGTCGCCATGCACTGCTGGATCAACGTCGGGTCCGCCAGAAACTCGCCGATCCCGAACGACGTCTGCCGCCGCTCGAACTTCACGCCGAACTTCCGCTCCAGAAACGGAAAATACGCCATCCCGACGTTCCCCACCACCGCCCGGCCGGCGAGGTCCTTGAACGTCTTCACCGGGCTCTCGTCGTGCACCATCAATCCCATCGGATCATGCTGCAGCGACGCCGCCACCATCACGAGCGGCATGCCGCTGCCCGCCGCCAGCAGCAGATCGTCGCTGCGCATCATGCCGAAATCCGCGTCGCCGCGCGCGACTTTCAGTTTGATGCCCGCGCCCGGCCCGCCCGGCCAGATCTCCACGTCCAATCCCGCGTCCGTGTAAAAACCCTTGGCCAGCGCCTGGTAAAACCCGCCGTGCTCCGCCTGCGGAAACCAATCCGTCTGCAGCACGACTTTCCGCGGTCCGGCCGGTTTCTGCACCGGCGCCGTTTCCTTGCGCGCGCAGCCCGTCGCGCAGGCGACCAGCAATCCCACGAGCAACCAGCACCGGACCGGATTCATGCCGCACCATTTGAATCACCTCCGGCACCCGCGAGCAACATTCGCGCGGGATTGCGTCATATCGCGCTCCCCGCCGGAATCGCCGGCGATGACCCTCCGCGATTGGCAGGCCCTCTCCCCCGCAACCGCCGCCGCCGAAATCCACCGCCGCGCCCGCACGCTGCTCTCGCCCGGGCAGCAGCGCGCCGTCCTCGCCTGGCTCTGCCCCGAGCCCGAGCTCGCCGCCCGCTTCGCCGCCGCTCCGCGCGACCGGCCCCTCGGCGGCGTGCCGTTCTTCGCCAAAGATCTCTTCGATTTTCCGGGCACGCCCACCTTTGCCGGTTCCGTATTTCTCCCCGAGGTCCGCCCCGCCCCGCCCGCCGGCGGCTCTTTCGCGCACGCCCTCGACGCCGCCGGAGCCGTCTTCGCCGGCAAAACCCACCTGCACGAATTCGCCTACGGCATCACCGGCGAGAACCCCCACTACGGCGACGTCGACCGCCCCGGCTTCCCCGGCCGCACCACCGGCGGCTCCAGCAGCGGCAGTGCCGCCGCGGTGGCCGCGGGCCTCGTGCCCTTCGCGCTCGGCAGCGACACCGGCGGCTCGGTGCGCGTGCCCGCGTCCTACTGCGGCGTGCTCGGGATGCGCACGACGCACGGCGCGGTGCCGCTCGACGGCGCGGTGCCGTTCGCGCCGAGCTACGACACCGTCGGCTGGTTCGCGAAG
>JBILLY010000306.1:0-5899 GCA_044375835.1 Opitutaceae bacterium | reverse complement strand
GGTTGACGGTGCCGGAGGGGTTGCCGAGGCCGAAGATGCTGGAGTTGGGGCCGCGGCTGATCTCGACGCTGTCGATGTTGCTGGGGTCGATGGGGACGAGGCCGTTGCTGGCGAAGTTGCCGAAGGTGATGTTGGCGGCGCCGACGCCGCGGACGCGGTTGGCCTGGGACGGGTTGTTGGAGGTGGTGTCGACGGGGCTGCCGTTGCGGTCGAGCTCGGCGTCGGTGTAGGTGGCGGTGCCCTCGGTGCCGGCCTCGTAGGCGAAGATGTCGTTGATATCGAGCAGGGCGAAGTCGGCCATCTGCTTCTTGGTCACGATGGTCGTGGAGGAGGCGAGATCATCGAGGCTCGAGTTGAGCCGGGTGCCGGCGGTGGTGTTGGCGGCGTAGTAGCCGTCGTTTTCGGATTTTACCTCGAAAGGCGAGAGGACGATCGCTTGCTCCTGGGCGGAGCCGGCGGGCAGGTTTTCAACCGCGGGGCGACGGGCGGAATCCGCCGCCGCCCTTGGGGCGTTTGGGCCGACCGCCTCCGGTTTGACGGCGTAGGCGCCGGTCTTGGGGTCGCGCGTGGCGCTGAGGCCGGTGCCGGCGAGCAGCGAGGCGATGGCCTCCTGCGGGGCGAGGCGGCCGGTGACGGAGTTGGTGCGGACGGCCAGGGTGTTGGCGCTGGGAAAGGCGATCTCGACCCGGGCCTGCGCGGCGAACTGCTTGAGCGTGTCGCGGGCCTCACCGGCGGGCACATTGAAGTCGCGGACGCTCTCGGCGCGGGCGGCGAGCGCGAGCACCGAGCTGAGGAAGAAAAGGCGGAGGGCGCGGAAGGGGTCGCGGGGGTTCATCGTCTCCCAAGACCCCGCGCGCGGGATTTTCCGGGAAGGAAAAACGGCGACCGACTCAGCGCGGGGCGCGCAGGACGATCTCGGTTTCGCTGCGCCACTCGGCGCGGAGATCGAGGGCGGATTCGAGCAGGCGCACGAAGCCCTCCACGTTGTCGGACCGGATGCTGGCGTTGACCCGCAGGTCACGCAGCGCGGGTGCGGCGAGCGCGAGCTGCACGGGGTTGCGACGATTGAACTCGGCGGCGACCTCGCCGAGCGGCGCATCGGAAAAATCCAGGAGGCGCGGTTGCCAGGCGAGCCGCGCGGCGAGGGCGGCGTGGTCCAGCGTGGCGACGACGGGGGCCGGGGCGGCGACCCGCAGCGGCACGACGGCGCGCTGGCGCGCCGCGAGCACCGGCGGCGGAGTATCGGCGGCGGCGCTCTCGGAACCGACCGCGACGCGGCCCTCGGCGACGATGATCTCGACGTCGGTGGCGGCGAGGCGGACGTTGAACGCGGTGCCGACGGCGCGGGCCGTGACGCCCGCGGCCTCGACGACGAACGGGCGCGCGGCGTCCTTGGCGACGACGAAGTGCGCTTCGCCGCGCTCCAGCCGCACGCGGCGCAACGCCGGCGAAAACTCCACGGTGATCCGCGCCCCGCGGTTGAGCTCGATCACCGAGCCATCGTCGAGCACGCGGCGCTCGCAGGGGGCGGCGAGGGCCGTGGAAAGCGGGCGCAGCGCGGCCGGCGGAGTCGGCGGGGACAGGAGCAGCACGATGGCAGCGGCGGCGGCGAAGGCGGCGGCGGTGACCGCAACCCACAGTGCTTTTTTCCGCGGCCGGGCGGCCGAACGCGGCGCCAGCAAGTCGGGGTCGGGTGCGGCGGCGACGGTCGCGGGCAAACCGGCGATGCGGTCGAATTCCCGCCACGCCCAACGGCGCTCGCGCAACGCCGGGCCGTGCCGCGGATCGGCGGCGAGCCAGTGCGAAAGCGCGTCCTGCTCGGCAGGGGTGAGGCCGCGCTCCTCGCGCACCACCCACGCGGCGGCTTCGCGCCCGACGTCGCGGCTCGGGGCGGAATTCTCCGGCTCGGGCTTCATGGACGGCGGGAGGTGTGGCCGCGCGCGCGGAAAAACGCCGCGCACTTGTCGAGGCCGATGGCGCTTTGGGTCTCGACCGTGTGCACGGAGATGCGGAGCCGCGCGGCGACCTCGTTTTGCGAAAGGCCGTAGATGCGGCGCAGCGTCATCACCTGCCGGCAGCGCTCGGGCAGCGACTGGATGGCCTCGATCAACACGCGGAACTCCTCCAGGCGGGCGACGGTTTCGGGAATGTCGGCATTCTCATCCAAGACCCCGCCGAGGTCGAAATCCGCCAAAGACTCGGCGGGGTTTCTTTCGCGGTCGCGCAGGCGGTTCAGCGCGAGGTTGCGCGCGGCGACGAACAGCAGCGCCTTGGGGGACAGGATCGGGCCGGACTCGCGGGCCCGCAGGACGCGCATGAACGCCTCCTGCACGACGTCCTCCGGGTCGCCCAAAGCGGGGAAACGGGCCGCCAGCCACGCGCGCAGCACCGGAGCGTGCGGCTGGACGTGTTCGGCAAACCAGCGGGCTTGGTCGGTGAGGGGTGGCATCGCGACGGTGCGCGCAGGCAGCGCGAAAGCCGCGGGCGGTTCAAGCGCGGAGTGGGCGGAGGCGCGGTGCGGAGCGGACGGGCGATTGCCGGTTCTCGGGATCGCGGCGATGGCGGTCGGGCCGGGGAGGCGGGGATGCTCGGCGGCGGCGCACACCGGCGGCCGGCAGGCGAGCGGGGCAGCGCAATCACCGGCGAGGTTGGGACCGCGCCTGTGGCGATGGGCACGCGTCGGTGGCGAAAAGCCGCAACGCCTCAGCGGACACCGGGGCGGTTGGCCGGGGTGCGCGGGGCGAGCAAGCGAGCCAGCTCGGTTTCCATTTGCTCGCGCAGGCCGGCGGCGGCGGGAGAGCTCAGGAGATTCGTGAGCTCGAAGGGGTCCTCCCGGAGGTCGTAGAGTTCGTTCATGCCGACGAGTTCGCGGTAGCGGATGAATTTGTAGCGCTCGGTCCGCACGGCGTCGTAGCCCATCTTCAACGTGCGGGGGAAGACGATGTCGGTCGTATACTCGATGAGGAACGATTTGCGCCAATCGGCCGGAGTGCGCGTGAAGAGCGGCAGGAGCGAGCGGCCGTCGATGTCGGCCATGGCGGGCGCGCCGGCGAGTTCCACGATCGTCGGAGCGAGGTCCGTGGTGAGGGCCATCCCGGTGGGCTCGGAGCCGGCCCGCACGAGCGGCGGATAGCGCACGAGCAAGGGCAGGCGGATGGATTCCTCGTAGGCGAGACGACGTTCTTCGCTGAGGCCGTGCTCGCCGTAGAAGTAGCCGTTGTCGCCGATCACCATCACGACCGTGCGGTTCAAGGTGCCCTGACTTTCCAACTCGGCGAGAATCTGTCCGAGGCCCTCGTCCACCGCGGCCAGCATGCGCAGCCGGTCGCGGATGGTTTCGTCCGGGGTCACGGTGTCGGGCCCGAGCGGCTTCAAGCCCGGGATGGGACGTTCGAGGGCGGGTTTGCCTTTGGGCGGCACCGCGTAGTTGCCGCGGCGCGACGGCAGGGCGCCGGCGTAGAGGGTCTTGTGCCGGTCGGCGGGAATGAAACCGCCCTCGCCGATGGCCGCGGTGGTGCCGTCGGCGCGCTGAATTTTGTTCGGATGAAGCGCCTTGTGGGAGAGCATCAGCAGAAAAGGCGCGGTGCGGCGCTGGCGGATGAAACCCACGGCGCGTTGCGTGAAGATATCCGTCACGTAACCCGGCGCGCGGGCCAGGCGCCCGTTTTCAAACAGCTCGGGGTCCGCGACCTCGCCCTGCCCCTTCATCGAAACCCAGTAGTCGAAACCGGGCCGCGGCGTGGGGTCGTTGCCCATGTGCCATTTGCCGATGAAGCCGGTGTTGTAGCCGGCGGCGTGGAGCGACCGCGCGAAGGTCGACAAGGCGTGGCTGCGCGGGCTGCGGTCGGTGTTGTCGAGGATACCGTGGTGGCGCGTCTCCTGACCGGTGAGGATGTTGGCGCGGCTCGGGGAGCAGAGCGGGGTGACCGCGAAGAAGTTTTTGAACTGCGCGCCCTCGCGCGCGATGCGATCAAGATGGGTCGTGCGCGCGAACGGATGCCCGGCGGCGCCGAGATCGTCGAAGCGGAGGTCGTCGACCACGATCAACAGGATATTCGGGCGGGGCTCGGCGGCGACGGCGGCCGACGCCATGAGCAGGGCGGCGAGCGCCGGGAGCAGCGGAAAAAGGCCAGGCTTCATGATCGGGGGAGGTTCCGGTGAGTGAACGACTGAGCGGGGAAGGTGAGGGGAGAGGCGGGCGGTTGTTTCGGTTCTCCGCCCCGGGTGCAACCAAGGGAACGCGCGGCGCGGCTCACTCGATGGCCTGCAGCACGGTCGCCGTGATCACCTGGCGCAGGCGATTGCGAATCTCGCCCGGGGCCGCGGCCATGAACACGACGGAGAGTTCCTCCCGGGGATCCACCCAAAAATAGGTGCCGCTGCCGCCGCCCCAATTGAAGTCGCCGGGCGTGCCCAACAGGCCCGAACCCACGGCGGGGCGGCGCACGGCGACGCTCAGGCCGAAGCCGTAGCCGTGCACGTTGCCGCGGCTCCAAAGGGATTCCAGATTCACGTCGGGCGTCATCTGATCCGACGTCATGTGTTCCACCGACTTTCGGCCGAGGTAGCGGCGGCCCGCCAACGTGCCCTTGTTCCGGAGCATTTCCGCGAAGCGCAGGTAGTCGATCGCCGTCGAATAGCAGTGATTGCCGCCGCTATCCCGCAGGGGCGGTGCGGTGCGGAGCCGGGCATTGGTCGGCTCGCCGGTCACGGGGTCGGCCTTGAACGGACGGGCGAAACGGGCGGCTTTGGCGGCCGGCACGAAGTAGCCCGTGTCGACCATGCCGAGCGGCGCGAAAAGATTTTCCGCCTGATAGTCGGCGAGTCGCCGGTCGGTCAGCTTTTCCAGAATGACGCCGACGACATCGAAGCCCAAGCCGTAGTCCCAGCGGGTTCCCGGGTGGTAGTGCAGCGGCAACCGCCCCAGGCGCTCGATCAACTCCGCCGAAGGGCGGTCGACCGCGGTCAATTCGTGATACTGCCGCTCGAGTTCGCCGCCCTTGGCGATTCCGTTGGTGAAGCCCGCGGTGTGGCGCATCAAGTCCTGCACGGTCGGCTGGCGCCGGGCGGGTTCCGTGCCGGAAGCGGTCGTGATCCGCCGGTCCGCGAGTTGGGGCAGGTGTTTCGCCACCGGATCCTCCAGCAACAGCCGCCCGCGCTCCACGAGCATGAGCGCACCGACGGTGGTCATGGGCTTGGTCAACGAGGCGATCGCAAAGATCGCGTCCTTCGGCATGGGGACGCCGGCCGGCTGGTCGAGAAACCCGAAGGCTTCGTGGTAAACCAGCTTGCCGCGACGGGCGATGGCGACGACGGCGCCGGGAATCGCGCCCTGCGCCACCTCGGCGCGGAGGGCGGATCCGATCTGCTCGAGGCGCTCGGCCGCGATGCCTACGGTCGACGGCGCGGCGACCTCGAGGGCCGCCGCCGCGGCGCTCGTCGAAAGCGGGCACAGGCAGACCGCCGCCGCGGCGAGCAGAATTTTGGCGATCATCACGGCCGTCAGAATTTCAGGCCGGCGCTGAGATACCAGAGGCGGCCGATGGGATTGTAGGTCGCGAGATCGACGCCGACGTCGCCGCCGAAGGCCTGCGGGGCCGCGGGCGGCATCTTGTCGGCGAGATTGTTGACGCCGAGGGTGAGCTTCAGGCCGGAGAGCGTCCGCCGCACGAGCGGCAGGCTGAGATTCCTGAACGCATAGGAAACGGACGTGTCCCAGGACGTGTAGGAGGGCACGGCGATGCGCCGCAGGCTCGTGCTGTTCGCGAAGACAATGCCGCCGGCCCCGAGATCGACGACGCTGGAAATGTAGGTGTTGTTGAGCGTCGCGGACCAGCGATCCCGGCTCCAATTCAGCGCCGTGAACCATTTCATCCCGGGAATGGTGCCCTGACCCTCG
>JBILLY010000304.1:0-5921 GCA_044375835.1 Opitutaceae bacterium | reverse complement strand
GTCTCCACGTTGAGCCCCGTGTAGTAGATCCGCACCGTCTGCGGTCCCGGCGCCACGCCGGCCAACACATACGCGCCGTCGCGGCCCGTCAGCGCCGCCGCCGCCGTGCCGACCACGCCGACCTCCGCGCCTTCGAGGTAGGCGCCGGTCGCCGCGTGCGAGACGCGGCCGGAGATCGCGCCGGTCGCGCCCGCCTGTGCGCCGAGGCGCGGGACCGACGCGGTGGTGACAAGGACAAGCGCGGCGATGAGCCGGCGAAGCCCCGCCCGGGGGCCGCATGCAATGGAGTTCATGGTATTGGGGGTAATACGCCGCGGCGAAGCCGATCGCGGCACCGTCGGACTGAAACGGGCGCGACGTCCGCACCCGCATACGAATAAGCTAACAAGAGAGGGAAAAACGTAGCGTCGCCGGTCGGGCGAACGTGCCGCGCCCGGCGCCGTCACTGCGGCATCCGCAACCGGTCGAGGTCGGAGAGTCGCACCCGCTCGATCTCGACGGAGCGCTTGCCCCCGGAGTGCGCGATGTAGAGGAAACCCTCGTGCTCGATCATGTGCGGGTAGTCCACCGGACGTCCGCCCACGAGGTAGAAGAGCCGGGTGTAAACCAGCCCGTCGTCGCTCAGCGCCACGGTCATCGGATCGCGTTTCGCCGGATTCGGATTCGAAACGAGCGCGTAGCGCCCGTCCTTCAGGCGGATCGCGTGAAACTTCGAGCGCGCGTCCGGGAAATCCGTCTGCACCGGCGTCGTCCAGGTCCGGCCGTTGTCGGTCGAGAACGCGCGGTAGATCGTCTTGCTGCCGCCGTTGTCGCGGAAGAGCGCGACCAGATTCCGGTCGGGCAGCGCATACCAGATCGGTTCCTCGGCCTTGAGCGTCACGTCGCCGCCCGCGCCGCGCACGACCGGCACGGAGGTCCAGCGGTCGAGGCCCGCGACGCCCCCGATCAGGAACTGCACGCCGGTGGTCTTGTAGTCGTGCTGGCGTCGCGTCATCGCCCACTCGCCGCTCGGGAGCCGCTGCGGCGGGAAATTGTTGATCGCGTTGTCCTGCACCACGCCGATGTCGTCCCACGCCTGCGCGGTGGGATTCCAGCGGAAGGCGCGCAGCTCGAGGCTCGGTCCGAAGAAGTCCGCGGCCTCGTCGAGGGAGACCAGCGCGAGCAGCTGGTTCTCGCGCACCCAGAACCCGCGCGAGATGTAGCGGAAGCCCTCCTTTTTCCTCGTGTTGTAGATCGGCGAGTCGGGCCCGAAGCCCCTTGGGTTGCCCGTCATCCGCTGCGGCGCGGTCCACGTCACGCCGTCGGCGCTCGTCGCGTAGTTCACCACCTGACCCACGCGGTCCTCGATCTCCGGCCCGTCGCTCCACATCGCCCAGAACCGGCCCGCATGATGGATCAGGTAGTTGTGCTGGTTCACGCCCTTCCGCGCCCGCACGTCGCTCACGATGATGTGCTCGACCGGGATGCGCGGCAGCCGCTCGAAGTCGATCGTGTGCGGATCCGCCGGCACCCACGCCCCGGCCAGCATGAGGCGCGAGCCGGGATTTTTGACGGGGTGCGGCGCGGCGAGATTCGTGTTCGGCGGCGGCTTGGCGATCGCGGCCGCCTTCTTCGGGGCGGCCGCGGGTTCGGCGGCGGGCAAGGCGGCGGGCAAGGCGGCGAGTCCGGCGACGGCAAAAAGGCAAACGAGCGTGCGTGGGGGTTTCATGCGACGGGCGCCCAACGTGGGCCAAACCCGGTCCGATGCGCAGGCGAATAAGCTAGCAAGACAGGGAAAAACGTAGCGCCGGCGCGCGCCCGTCGCCGGGGCGCGGACGGGTCAGGACTCGTGCCGTTTGCGGTAGTCCCCCGGCGTGAAGCCGAACCGCTCCCGGAAACACCGGATGAAATACTGCACATCGGTGAAGCCGCACAGGCTCGCGACGTCGGTCACGTTGTAGCGCAGGTCGCGCAGGAAGTGCAGGCTCCGCTCCAGGCGGATTTCGTTCACGTAGGTGCGGAAATTCCGCTTCGTATGGGCGTGGAAGAAACGCGAGAAATGGTTCGGGTGGCGGTTGAAGACCCGCGCGGTCTCCTTGCGGCTGAGGCCCGGATCGGACCAATGCTCGGAGAGGTAGTCGCACACCGTCTGCCAGAGCACCGTCTGGCTCGTGCGCTCGTGCGCGGGCGCGCGCTCCACCAGCGCCGCCACCTCCGCCAGCAGGATCTCGCTCAGGTGCCCGAAGGTCCGCTCGCCGAGCCGCGCCGCCGGCGCCTCGCGCAGCAGGTGCAGCAGATGCTCGCCTTTCGCCCCGAGCGTCTCCTGCGTGCGCCACTCGGCCAGATAGCGGCTCGGGATCGCTCCGTCCGCCGTCATCGCGCGGCGCGCGTGCAGCGTCACCCGCGTCGAGTCCGGCCGGAACACCACGCCCAGCGACTGGTAGGGCGTGCGCGGCACCGGGCAGATCCAGGTGCAGGGCGCGAGGAACAGCACCTGGCCCGCCGCCACGTCGAACACCAGCTCCTGGCCGTTCTCGATCGTGAGAAAAGTCCCGCGGCCCTCCACCCCCACGATGAGCCGCGGCACCTCCATGAAAAACGCCGGATGGTCGTTCGCCGGCCGTTTGCCTTCCAGCACCCGCACCACGGGCGGCCGCGTCTCGCGCGCCAGCCAGCCGTCGAGAGCGGCGAGAAGCTGCGTGCGGTCGGCGGCAGGCATGGGGGCGTGCAGGTTCAACGCACCGGCCCGGGAGCGCGCAAGCCCGCTCACGCCTGCGGCGCGTCCGCCGCCTCCACGTGGTCGGACGGCGCATCGAGACGCTGCGCATGAGGGACCGCCGGCGTGCCCTCGCTGATCCGCTCGACCGATCCGTGCCATAACCGCAGTCGGCCCACCGCGTCGACGTAGAGGATCGCCAGCCCCGTGCCGGTCGCCACCCCCGCCGGCCTCACGTCCACCGCCACCGCCGCGGCCAACTCGCGCCGGTGCGGCCAGGTCGCCCCGCCGTCGTCCGAAAGCGCGGCGACGAGCCCGCCTTCGGCGCAGCCCAACTCGGCCTGCAGGCCGTCCGCCAACCGCACCCGCACCGGTCCCGCCGCCGCTCCGGCGGACTCCGCCCCGCCGTCCGCCTCGCGCGGAGTCGACCATCGGCCCTCGCGCCGCTCGGCCTCGAACCGCCGGCCGCCCTGGCGCCACGTCGCCACGAAGCGTGCGTTGCGCTCCAGCCGCAGCTCCGGCGCGGCAATCTCGCCGGACGCCCCGGCGCCGTCAGCCACCGTCTCGTGCACGCACCGGTCGCGCCGCAAATACTCCCCGTAGTCCGAAAGATCGAGCGACTGCCCGCCCGCCTCGATCGCCGCCTGGAGCGCCGGGACGTCGATCTCCGCCAGCTCGCGGCCGTGCTCCGTGCATTGCCGCGCCGCCAAGCCCGCCGCGAACCCCATCTGCGCCACCACCGCCATCACGCGGAACGCGCTCATTGCCGTCTGGTCGCCCGACGCGCCCCGGCCCGGCACGAGCAGATTCTTCGCGCCCCTCGGGATCATCATGCGCAGCGGCAGGTGGTGCGGCTCGAGCATGTCCGTGATGCCCGTGCCCGCCCGCTCCATCCGGTCCGGCCAATGGAAATCGATGTGGTAGGTGTTGACCGCCACGGCGTCGGGAAACGTCGCCGCCCGCCGCGCCTCCGCCTCCGTGAGCACGTGCTCGCCCACGATGCGCCGCTCCTCGCGCACGCCGATCCCGCGGGAAACCGACGCCAGCACGTGCGTATCCAGCTTCCGCCCACGGTAGCCGCGCGTCTGCAGGTAGTGGATCAGCGCGTGCATCTGGCGCCGGGCGAAAATCTCCGCCGCCGAGCGGCCGGCGCCGTCCGCCGCGTCGAAACCCACGACCTTCATCTTGACCTCGACCTTGCCCGACGGGAACCGGTGCAGGCTCGTCATCGGGATCTCGCCGTCGTGCGTCCACGCCGGGCAGCCTTCCGGCAAGATGGGCGTCACCGGCCGGTGCGTGTCCCACAGCGTGAAATACAGGCTCATCGGCAACTGCCGGTTCGCCCCCTCGTGCACCAGCGGAAATCCGCCCAGGCCCGCCACCGTGCACGCCCCCGAGGCATCGACGACAAACCGCGGCGTGAGCCGCACCACCGCCCCCGCCGTAGCCACCTCCAACGCCGTCACCCGGCCGTCCGTCGCCGTCGCCCCGATCACCCGCGCGTGCAGCAGCACCTCGATCCCCCGCGCCATCACACGCTCCTGCAGGAAGAACGCGCACCACTCCAGGTCGTAGGCCCGCCGGTCCTCGTTCGGCCGGTAGGGCTCGATCAAGCCGTGCCGCGCCAGCTCCGCCACGATCGCCTCGAACTCCGCGTTCACGCGCTTCGTGTCGCCGCAGAAGCCCGCCACCCCGCCCGCCGTCCCCTGCCCGCCCAGCACATTGCTCGGCTCGATCAGCACCACGCGGTTCGCCGGCGTCTTCGCCGCCAACGCCGCCATCACGCCCGCCATCCCGCCGCCCACCACGACGATTTCCGGTGCAGACGGGAGAGACAGGTGCGCGGCGGCCATGGGGCGGTCACAGTGCCGCGATCCGTTTTCCCGGCGAGACGGGAAAGACGCACTCAGAACGGGAAAAATGTAGCGCCGCCGTCCGCCTCCGTCCGCCGCCGTCCGCCGCGCCCCCGCGGCGTTGCCCTTCGCCGGACCGCACGCTCCGCCCGCCCTATCCGGCTGCCGCCGTCCCTCGACCGCAGTTGCGCCCGGCCCACTCCGCCCTCGACCGCCGCGCCGCTTCCGCCTCACCTTCGCGCACCACCATGCGCGTCCTCGTCGTCGAAGATGATGCCAAGATCGCCTCGTTTCTGGTCCGCGGCCTGAAACAGGCCGGCTACGCCGTCGACCACGCGACCGACGGCGACACCGGCCTCGCCCTCGGCCACAGCACCGACTACGACGCCGCCGTCGTCGACGTCATGCTCCCGCACCTTGACGGCCTCAGCCTCGTCAAACGCCTCCGCGCTGCCCGCCGCCCCGTGCCCATCTTGTTTCTCAGCGCCAAGAGTTCCGTCGAAGACCGCATCAAGGGCCTCCAGGCCGGCGGCGACGACTACCTCACGAAGCCCTTCGCCTTCTCCGAACTGCTCGCGCGCGTGCAAGCCCTGATCCGCCGCGCCACCTCGTCGCCCGAGACCACCCGCCTCGTCGCCGGCGACGTCACCCTCGACCTCGTCACCCGCGAGGTCACCTGCGCCGGTGCGGCTGTCGATTTGCAGCCGCGCGAATTTTCGCTGCTCGCTTTTCTGCTCCGCCACGCCGGCCGCCCCGTCAGCAAGACGATGATCCTCGAGCACGTCTGGGACTACAGTTTCGACCCGCAGACCAACGTCGTCGACGTCGTCATGTCCCGCCTCCGCGCCAAGATCGACCCCGACCACAAGCGCATCGAGACCACCCGCGGCGTCGGCTACACCTTCCGCCCCCATGGCCACCCGTGATTCGCGCGCCGGACCGGCTCCGGGTCCCGTGGGCCCCCGTCCCTGGTCTTTGGTTTCCCTTTCCCAATCCCTCGCCCTCCGCCTCGCGCTCCAATACGCCCTCGTCTTCGCCGTCGCCCGCTCCACCCCTGCCGTGTTCGTCGCCCGCGTGAAGTCCGACACCTCCCCCGAGCTCACCACCGCTTTCATCCGCCTCATCGCCCCCGACGGCACGCCGGTGTTCCAAAAACTCCCCGACGACTGGGTCGAGACGCAGATCCAGTCCGTCCCCTTCGGCCCCTTCGAATTGAAACAGGAGGTGCGCACCGAGCGCATCCCGCAAAATGCCCTGCGCGACTACTCCATCGCGTCCTACCGCTGGGACAGCGGCTGGCAGCTCCAGGTCGGCCGCCTGCTCGACAGCCGCGCCGTCCTGCTCGCCCCGCTCAAGCGCGCCTTCGCCCTCAC
>JBILLY010000303.1:0-5923 GCA_044375835.1 Opitutaceae bacterium | reverse complement strand
GCCCAGGTCATCGCGCGCCTGCAGCCCGAGTGGGTCGTCCTTCGTCCGATCGAGGCCCGCCAGGTGTTCGCCGAGAAACCGGAACTGCTCGCCGCCTACCCGCTCGCCCGCCGCTTCGATACCCGCGCCGCCATCGACGCGCACGCGATCTTGCCCGGCCGCGGCTACCTGAATTTCGACGCCGTCTTCCTCGTGCATCGGCGCGCCGCCGCCCCCCGGCCATGACCGCCCTCGATCTCGGCGCCGGCTTGGTCGGCGCAGCCACGGTCGTGCTGCCCGGTTGGCTCGCGGCGCGCGCCGCCGGCCTGCCGCAACCCGCCCTCGCCGGCTTCATCGCCGGCACCGGGCTGCTCGTGGCGCTCACGCTCGGCTTCACCGCGACCGGCCTTCGGCTCGCTCCGGCCAACTACCTCGTCGCCTGGACCGCGGTCACCGCCGGCGCGGCGTGGTGGGCGCGGCGGCACCGCCGCTCCGCCGCCGCTCCGGACTCACCGGCGTCCGCCCCGGACACCGCCGGACCCGTCCCCGCCTGGTGGTGGCTGCCGCTGCTCCCCGTCCTTGCCGTGGTCGTCTGGCGTGCCGCCACCCAACCGCTCTTCGGCATCGATACCGTGTTCCGCTGGAACTTCCTCGCCGAGCAGATGCTCGCGCGCGGCACGCTCGATTTCTACCCGCCGATCCAGCCCGCGGATCACGCGATCTACGGCTGGCCCGACGGCATCGCCCCCGCCGTGTCGTGCCTCTACGTCTGGATCTACGGCCTCGCGGGCGGCGCGCGACCCGCGGCCACCGCCCCGCTCGTGGTGCTGCAGTTCGGCCTCGTCGTCGTCGGCGTGCACGCGTTGGCCCGTCGCTATTTTTCCGCCGCCGCCTCGGCCTGGGCCGTCGCCCTCGCCGCCTGCTCCCCGCTCCTCGCCTGGGCCGTCGCCATGGGCCAGGAAACCGGACTCACCACCCTCGCGGTCCTCGCGCTGCTGCTCTACCTGCCGCGTTCCCGCGCGGAGGAAACCACCGCCGCCGTCGTGTGCGCCGCTCTCGCCGCCGGCCTCGGCGCCCTCGCGCGCGAATACGGCCTCGTGCTCCCCGTCTTCGGCTTCGCGCTCGCCGCCGCCCGCCGCCTCTCGCCCCGCGCCATCGGCACCTACGCGCTCGTCGCGCTCCTCGTCGCCGCGCCGTGGTATGCCCGCAACTGGGTGCTCACCGGCAACCCCGTCTACAACCTCGGCCTCGGCTCGCTCTTCCCCGTCAACGCGGTGCACGCGTGGCTCAACGCCGACTTCCACGCCGAGCTCGGCTGGGGCCGCCTGCCGGCCGGCGCCGCCGGCGCCTTTTTCGGCACCGCGTCGGTCGCCCTCCTCTGCGCCGTCGCCGGCGCGCTCGCGTGCGCGCGCTCCGCCCCGGCGCTCGTCGGCGTCACCGCCCTGTTCGTCGCCGTCTGGGCCGCCTCCGTGGGCTACACCGCCGCCGGCTTCACCTACTCGCTGCGCGTGCTCGCCCCGGCGATCGCCGTGGCCGCCGTGCTTGGCGGCGGCGTCCTTGCTCGCCGGATACCGCCGGGCCGCGCCTCGCGGCTCGCGCTCGCCGGCCTCGCGCTGCTCGCGACCGACGCCGCGCTGCGCACCCTCACGCTCCCGGTCAACGTCCACCGCCTCACGCCCCGCGAGTGGCCCGCCCTCGGCCGCGCCGTGCACGACTACCACGCCCGCCCGCTCTACGCCGAGCTGGCCCGCCGCATCGGCCGCGAGCGCGCCGTCGTGCTCGGGCCCCACGCGCTTCTGGTCAAACAGGGCGTCGCCGTCGCCCCGTTGTGGAGCCCGGAGCTGCGCTTCCTTTTCGACGCCGCTCTCGCTCCCGCCGAAATCGCGCGCCGCCTGCGCGCCGCCGGTTTCGGCTACGTGCTGCTGACCCAGGGTCGGCTCAACGAGCGCTTCCTCGCTCGCAGTGCGTATTTCCGCGACCCCGCCGACACCCTCGTTCCCGTCTGGTCCGATTCCGACCTCGTGCTGCTGCGCGTCCAAACGCCCCCAACCGTCCCCCAAAACCCATAACCCATCACCTATCACCCATAACCCGTTCCCGCCGCACCCGCGCGCCCCCCATGTCCACCCCCGCCACCCCCGCCGCCCCCGCCCGCGCCGCCTATCCGCTCCCTCCGCTCGGCCAGACCGTGCCGCTCGCCGAGATCAAAAAAATCTGCGCGCACCACGGCCTCGCCGACCTCTGGCAGAAAATCGAACGCGACCCGCCGCCGCTCCCCTTCAAGAGCGACGGCTGCACCGGCTGGGTCGACGAGTGGCGCGGCGTCAGCCTCTACCCCGCCGGCTTTCTCCACGACCTGAAATACTGGGCCGGCTACCCCGGCGAGGATGTCGAGCGCCTCGTCGCCGACGCGGAACTCATGATCGACGTCGCCCGCGCCCTCAATTCCACCGGCATGGCCGAAACCATGTTTGCCGGCGTGCGCGTCGGCGGCACCGATCGCCTCAAAACCCCCTTCGGTTGGGCCTTCGGCCGCCGCCCCGCCTGAGCCTCGCCGCCACCGCCTGTTGCCAACATTCCCGCGCGCCCGTCTTCGTCTCTTCCATCCGCTCACCGCGCTCCGACGTCCGCCGCTTCCGCCTTTCGCCTTCCGCCTTCCGCCTTCCGCCTTCCGCCTTCTTCCACCTTCTTCCGCCGCCCAGCCTTCGCCAACCGATGCGCAGCCGCCGCGCCCCCACGGGAGTATCCTGCGGCCAACCTCCTCCTCCCATGAAAGCCAACGTCGGTTCCTACGATGCCGGAGTGCGCTTCATTGTCGGCTGCGCCATCCTGTTCCTCAGCGTCAACGGCCTCGGCTGGTGGGCCCTCCTCGGCCTCATCCCCATCGCCTCCGCCGCCACCGAATTCTGCCCGCTCTACTGGCTCTGCCGCATCGACACCGCCAAGTGGGAGCACGACCACGAGCCGCACCACCACGGCCCGTCCCATTGATCCGGCTTGCCGGCGGCGCTGTCCCTGCGCCGTCCCCGCCCCGCATCCGCGCTCCGCGCTGACCCACGCCTACGGCGCGCCCGCCCCGTGGCCCGCCTCCCGCCCAAAGCGTAAGGCCTGACGCTTTACGCCTAAAGCTTCACGCTTACCGCCCAAAGCTTCACGCCCACCGCCTCCACGTCCCCCCTTTCCCGTTGCCGCCGAGCCGCCGGCCCCGCAGTGGAGTCGGGTTCCGCGTGCCCACCGCCCACACCCGCTCCGTCCTCCTGCTCGCCAGCGCCGCCCTTTGCTGGAGCACCGCCGGCGTGCTCATCAAGTTCATCGCCGCCTCCTGGTCCGGCCTCGCCGTCGCCGGCGCCCGCGGCGGTATCGCCGCCGTATTCCTCCTGCTCACCCACCGCGGCCTGCGGTTCCATTTCTCGCGCGACCAATGCCTCGCCGCGGTCCTCTACGCCGCCTGCACCGTCACGTTCTGCCTCGCGACCACGCTCACCAGCGCCGCCAACGCTATCTTGCTCCAATACACCGCGCCCGTCTGGGTCGCCCTCCTCGGCGCCACTCTCCTGCGCGAGCCCGCCGGCCGCGCCGACTGGATCACCATCGCCGTCACTCTCGCCGGCATGGCCTTGTTCTTCAAAGACGGCCTCACCGTCGGCCACCTCACCGGCGACCTCCTCGCCCTCGCGAGCGGCGTCTTCTTCGCCGGCATGACCATCGCCCTGCGCCGCCAGAAAGACGGCTCCGCCGTCGAATCCATCATCCTCGGCAACCTTCTCGCCTGCCTCGTCTGCCTCCCGTGGCTCGCGCGCAGCCCCGCGCTGCCCCCCGCCGGCTGGCTCGCGCTGCTCGCCCTCGGCGCCGTCCAGCTCGGCCTCTCCTATCTCCTCTACGCCCGCGCCATCCGGCACGTCACCGCCCTCGAGGCCGTGCTCATCCCCGTCGTCGAACCCATCCTCAACCCGATCTGGGTCCTGATCTTCGTCGGCGAAACCCCGTCCCGCTGGGCCCTCGCCGGCGGCGCCATCGTCCTCGGCGCCGTCACCATCCGCGCCGCCGTCTCCGTCCGCCGCCGCGCAGCCGCCGGCTGAAACTTCCCGCCCCGCCCGCGGTCTCCGCTGCGGTGCCGCCCCACGTCAGTCGCCCACCCTGTCGCGCCACCGCGCGCAGGCTTCGCCGTTTGCGCCGCGCCTTTGCCTCGCTTTTGTTTCTCCTGCCGATGTCCGTCGCGCTACCCGCCGTCCCGCCCCACCCCGCCGCCTCCGCTGCTCCGGCCGCCGCGTCCGCCGCGCCCGACACCGTCGTCCTCCTCCACGGTCTCGGCCGCACCCGCCTCTCGCTGCTCCGCCTCGCCCGCGCCCTCGAAGCCGAGGGCTACCGCGTCGTCAACCTCACCTACCCGTCCCGCACCCGCCCGCTCGAGTGGCTCGCCGCCGTCTGGTTGCCCGCCCAACTCGCCGCCCACGCGCCGGCTCCGTCCGTTTCGGCCGCCGCGCCTTCCCCGCGCCTCCACCTCGTCACCCATTCGATGGGCGGCATTCTCGTCCGCCTCTGGCTCCGGGAAAACGGTCCGCCGCCCCACCTCGGCCGCGTCGTCATGCTCGCTCCGCCCAACGCCGGCAGCGAACTCCCCGATCGTCTCGCCGCGTGGCCCGCCTTCCGCTGGGCCACCGGCCTCAACGGCCGCCGCCTCGGCACCGGCCCCGACTCTCTGCCCCGCGCGCTCGGCCCCTGGCCCGCCCCCGCCTCGCCCCTCGGCGTCATCGCCGGCACCAAACCCATTCCGCTTCTGCCCTTCGCTTGGGTGCCCGCCCCGCACGACGGCAAGGTCAGCGTCGCCTCCACCCACCTCGCCGGCGAATCCGCCCACCTCGCCCTCCCGCTCTCGCACACGTGGCTGCCGTGGCACCGCACCACAGTCGCCGCCGTCCGCGCGTTCCTGCGCACCGGCGCCTTCGCGCCCGCTGCGCCGCCCGCCGCCGTTTCCGCACTCAAGTCTCACTCCCTGCCCGCCGCACCTCCCGCCGTGCCCGCGCCGTAGCCGCCCGTTTGCCGATTCCCTTTCGCGCCGACCCGCGCCCCGCCCCGCTCCCTCCTCTCACGCTCCGCCTCCTCTCACCCTCACTTGTCGCTCGTCACCCGTCACTCTTCACGGCGATGCCTCGCGCCGCCCCGCCCGCCGCCGCGCCGTAACAGCCCGTTTACCGATTCCCCTTCGCGACGCCCCGCGCGTCGCCGCACCGTTTTACCCGGCATGTTGTTCCCGGCCCGCCGCCTCCGCTCCGTCCGCGTCCGCGTCGCGGCCCTCCGCGCCGGCGAGTTCCCGTCCACCGCACCCACCTCCGCCGGCCAAGTCCTCGTCGAAGGCTACGCGGCCCCCTGAGTTCGTCCGGTCCGGTCCCACCCGCCGCCCGCCCGCAGCCCCAGCGATCCCGCCCGCGCTCCGGTTCGCTCCCACCGTCACTTTCCACCCTCCGCCTCCTCCCGTCCCACTTGTCACCCGTCACACGCCACTCGTCACTGCGGCGCCCTGCGCCGCTCCTCGCCGCGCTCGCCGCCGCGGCCTTCGCCCCTGCCGCCCGCGCCCACGAGGAATGGCACAACCTCCACCTCCTCTACTCCGCCGCGCCCGCCTACGTGTATCCGTTCGATGGAGGCGCCCCAAAACTCGCCGCCGTCGCCCTCAACCACTACGACGCTCCGTCCGCGCCCTTCGTTTTCTCCGTCCGCCTCGACGGCCGCCCCGCCCCCGCCGTTTTTCCCGGCGCCGGCGCCCTCGTCGTCCCCGCCCACGACTACCGCCTCGCCGCCGTCTCCGCCGCCCCCGTCGTCGCCGCCCTCGCCCCCGGCGAGACCCGCGAGGTCGAGTTCCTCTGGGACTTCGCCCTCGCCCCCGGCGCCGTCGCCCCGCCCCGCGCCGGCACCGCCAACCCCGACCCCGGCAACGCCTCCGCCG
>JBILLY010000301.1:0-5948 GCA_044375835.1 Opitutaceae bacterium | reverse complement strand
AGCCCTCCTGGAAAATCGTCGCGTAGGCGTAGGCAGCCTCGACGGTGAGACCGGAGTCGAAGCTCTTCACGAAGGACGCCTGGATGTCGGTGGTGCGGGCGCGGACGTTGACCTGCTCCGGCGCGATGTTGAAGGAGCGGCCGGGCGAGCGCGGCAGGTTGGGGATGCCGCGGGTGTCGGCGTAGTCGGACGGATACAGGTTGTGGCTGGTGCCGGTGGTCTGGCCGTAGCCCTTCCAGTTCATGAGGCCGAGGCCGTTGATCCAGACCCAGTAGCTCGGCTGGTTGGCGTTGGGCGCCATGATACTGAGGCCGGCGGCGGCGGCTTGCGCGGCGGTGAGTCGGCCGCTGACGGCGGCGCCGGTCCAGAGCGAGGCGTTGTCGACGTAGGCGTCGTAGTTCCACGAGCGGCGGCTGCGGCCGAGGTCGGCCTCGACCGTTAGTTCGGATTTACGCCACGGGCGGTAGACGGCGCTGAGGGCGTGGCCGCGGACGTTGTTTTCCACGCGGTCGCGGAGCGTGCGGCCGGCGTTCCAGAAGCCGTTGTAACGGACGTCGAGGTCGGGACGCAGGCGGCGGTTGACGTCGATCGTGCCCTCGAGCGAGCCGAACGAGTCGGTGCGCAGGCGCGCGCGGGCGAAGTTGTAGCTCCGCGCGCGCTTGGTGATGTAGTTGATCTGCCCGCCCGCGCCGCCGACGCCGTAGAGGATGGCGTTGGGGCCGGCGGCGCCCTCGAGACGCTCGACATTGTAGTCGCCCGGCGTGGTGGAGCTGGGGAAATAGTTGCGCGTGCTGGCCTGCGTGGCCTGGCCGCGGAGCTGGGTGTTCACACCGCTGTCGCTCGGGTCGACGTTCATCGAGGAGCCGTTGACGGCGCCCTGGGGCAACTCGATGCCGCTGGTGAGCCACGAGGAGGCCTCGACCATCGTGGCGGCGCCGAGGTCGTTGAGGAAATCGCGCGTGAGCACCGTCGTGGACGACGGCGTCATGAGGAGATTGGTGCTCAGGCGCCCGGAGCTGATCGTGTCGGCCGCTGTGTAGCCGGTGTCCTTGTCGGTCGCGACGAGGAAGGGCAGCATCTCGACCTTCTCGTCGGCCGCGGGTTCGGCGGCGGTTGCGGCGGAGCGGGCGGAGGAAGCCGCCGGGGGCGTCGGCGCGGTTTGCGCATAGGCCGCGACGGCGGCGGACAGGAAGGCGACGGGCAGCAGGGGGAAGGAGCGTGGAGTCACGGCGGCGGGAGGGAAGAACGGATCGGGCGAAGGAACGGCCAAGGAACCGACGGATCGGCGCGGCGGCGACCGCAGGCAAAGACGAAAGGGCGGACGCTGGGTAGCGGAAAATCGTGCGGGCCAACCATCGCGGCCGCGACGCCCGGCCTCCGGCCCGGGGCAAGGCACCGAACCCGCGGTCTCCGTGCCCGCGCCGCGCGGCCGATCACATCGTCGGGTTCAGCATGATATGCGCCCGATGCGTGCCCGGGTCCATGATCCACGGGCCGCCGGGGATCTCCGGCTTCAGCGGCAGGCCGGTGCTCTCCGCCGTGGCGAAGGGAATGTAGATCACGTAGCGCAGCGTGCCCTTCACCTCGCCCGTGGTGCGGTTGTAGTCCTCGTCCTTCGCGCCGTAGACCGCGAGGGTCGTCGGGCCTTTCGGCATGGCGAGCTTGCCGGACTTCACCTCGGCCTCGCGGATATCGAACACCTGCTTCTGGTTCTTGCCCTCTTTGCGCAGCTCGCGGCCGCGGGCCATGAAGGGCTCGAGGTCCTTGTGGTAGCAGGCGGCGCTGAAGCCCTTCGCCGCCGGATCGTCGGCGAGGCAAATCTGCTGGTTGGTGCCCTGGCGCAGCACGACGAGCGCGCCTTTTTCGTCGTAGCCGAGCACGGTGGCGCCGTCGCGCTGCGCGGGCGCCGCGGCGAGGAGCGCGGTCTTGATCTGGATTTCCTTCGACGGGATGGCGGGCGTTTCGGCGGCGAGAGCGACGGAAGCGAGGGCAACCGCGGCGGCGGCGCAGGCAAACGGGAGGCGGGCGGATAGTTTCATGGGGAGAACAGGGGACAACAAGAACCGCCGCGCACGCTACGCCTCCGGCCGGTGCGGTCACGCGCAAAGCCGCCCGTTCACTTCGCCGCCCCACCCCGCCCCGCGCCGTGCCGGGTGCGATACTCCCTCGGCGACAGGCCGGTGGCGCGCCGGAACGCGACGCTCAGGTATTCCGGGTGCGCCACCCCCACGCGCTCGGCGATCGCCCCGACGGCCAATTCCGTCGTCGCGAGCAGGGCCTTCACGCGCTCGACGCGCACGCGGAGGATGTGCTCGTGCGGGCTGTGGCCGATGAGCTGCCGGAACTTCCGCTCCAACAGCGTGCGCGACATCGGCACCGCGCGCAGCACGTCGGCCACATCGATCCCGCTGGCCGCGTGCTCGCGGATAAAGCGCACCGCGGCGGACACGCGCGCATCCGCCACGGCGACGACGTCCGTGGACTGGCGCGCGGCGACGCCGAGCGGCTCGATCAACCGTGTCGTCACGGGGACGTCCGCGCCGGCCATCATCCGCTCCAGCAGAGCCGCCGCCTCGTAGCCCGCGCGCCGCGCGTCGGGGATCACGCTCGAGAGGGGCGGGTCGCAGAGATCGCACAGCAATTCGTCGTTGTGGACGCCGATCACCGCCACCTCATCCGGCACGGCGAGGCCCGCCTCGTGGCAGGCCTCGAGCACTTGCTGCCCGCGCACGTCGTAGCACGCGAGCACGCCCGCCGGCTTGGGCAGCGTCCGCAGCCAGGCAACCAGCGCGGCCTGCTCCGCGTCGGCCCGCCCGGTTTCCCCGACCGGCTCCGGCTGGGCGAAATGCGCCACCGTTCCTCCCATCGTCCGCACCTGCTCCGTGAAAAACCGCCCGCGCTGCGCGGACCAGCGGAACTGTCGGTCGCCGCAATAGGCGAAGTGCCGGAATCCCCGGTCGCGCAGGTGCTCGGCCGCGAGACGCGTCGCCGCCGCGCCGTCGGTGACCACCCGGGGAAACACCGGCGTCGCCAGCGCCGCGGCCACGTCGACCACCGGCACCCGCGTGCGCCGCAGCGCCCGTGCGATCTCCGCGTTGTTCACCCGCGCGATGATCCCGTCCCCGCGCCAGTCGCGCAGCCACGGCGGCAGCCCGGCGCCACGCCCCTGCTCCGACAGCCGCATCGACCAGGCGTGCTGCTCCCGGCCCCAGGCACGCACGCCGTGCAAAAGCTCCCGAGCGTAGGCGTTCGACGTCTCGACCAGCAGCGCCACTTTGCGTCGTTGAACCACGCGCCCGACGAAAAACGCCCGCCCGCCGCCGCGCGACCCGAAAAATCCCCGGTGCAAAAAAACTCCGGAGAAATGCGCCCGTCCTCATGGACGAGCCCCGCCCGCGACTGGCATACTCCTCGGCCCCGCATGCCCCCTTTCCACATCGCCGTGCTCCCGGGCGACGGTATCGGCCCCGAGGTCGTCGCCGCCGGACTCGAGGTTCTCCGCGCCGCCGCCGCCCGCCTCGACGGTGTCGGCTTCGAGTTCGAGTTCCATTCCGTCGGTGCCGGCGAATTCCTGAAAAACGGGCACCCGCTGCCCGCCGCGACCGTCGCCGGGATCCGGCGCGCCGACGCGATTCTCCTCGGCGCGATGGGCCTGCCGGGCGTGCGTTGGCCGAGCGGCCTCGAGATGACCCCGCAGATCGACATCCGCGAGCAGCTCGACCTCTACAACGGCGTCCGCCCGATCAAACTCCACCACGAGAGCCATTCCCCGCTGAAGGACTGCGGCGGCGCGGGCCGCCCGATCGATTTCGTCATCGTCCGCGAGAACTGCGAGGGCCTGTTCTCCGCCCGGCTCGCGCCGCGCCCGCCCGGCCGCGATTTCGAGACGGACACGCTCACCGTCACCCGCCGCGGCGCGACCCGCATCTGCCGCGCGGCCTTCCGCCTTGCACGCACCCGGCGGCACCACGTCACCCTGGTGGACAAGGCCAACGTCCTGCCGTCGATGGCCTACTTCCGCCGGATCTTCGACACCGTCGCGGCCGAGTTTCCCGATGTGGGCACGGACCGGGTCTACATCGACGCCATGGCCCTCTTCCTCGTCCAACGGCCGCATACGTTCGACGTGATCGTGACGGAAAACATGTTCGGCGACATCCTCTCCGATCTCGCCGCCGGGCTCGTCGGCGGCATGGGCATGGCCCCGTCGGCCGATCTCGGCGACGACCACGGTCTTTTCCAACCCTCGCACGGCACCGCCCCGACGATCGCGGGGCTGGGCATCGCGAATCCGATCGCGACGATTCTCTCCGTCGCGTTGATGCTCGATTGGCTCGATCATCCGGAAACGCGCCGCGGCGCCCGCCTGATCGAAACCGCCGTCGCGGCCGTGCTCGCCGATCCCGCCCACCGGACCGTTGATCTCGGCGGCAAGCTCGCCACCGCCGAAATCACCCGGCTCATCTGCCGTGCTCTCCCATGAAAACCCCGTTCCTCCTCGTTCTGTTTCTCGCCGCGACGTCCGTCGCGGGCACCGCCGCCGAAGCGCCGTGGCGCACGCTCTTCAACGGCCGCGATCTCACCGGCTGGAAAATCGTCGGCCCCCAGCCGCGCGCCGCGACCTACGTCGAGGCAGGCGCCCTGACCGGTCACATGGTGCGCGGCACGCGCGAGCACACGTTCTTCTGCACCGAGGATTCGTTCGGCGATTTCATCCTCGAACTCGAGTGCTTCCAGACCGGCGGCTTCAACACCGGGATTCTCTTCCGCTGCGTCGAGACCCCGGCCGACGCGACCGTGCGCCTGCACGGCTACCAGGTGAAAATCGATCCGTCGCCCACGCGCCGCTGGACCGGCGGCATCTTCGACGACTACGGCCGCAACTGGCTCTGGCTCCAGACCCTCGAGGGCGACGACCGCGCGCGCGGCGCCTACCGCTTCGACGAATGGGCGCGTTTCCGCATCGAGGCCGTCGGCCGCACGCTCAAAGTCTGGGTCAACGGCGTGCCCACCGCGCACCTGCTGCACGACAAATACACGCGCGGCCCGATCGCGCTGAAGATCCACTCCTTCGGCGCCAACGGCGACGCCGCGCAGGAGAAGAACCTGATCCGCTACCGCAACGTGCGCATCCTCACCTCCGATCTCGCGCGCCACGCGCTCCCGATGGATCTCCCCGCCCGCGAGGCCGACCCGGCGCAGAAAATTCTGCCGCGCCCTTAGTCCTCTTTCCACCCCGCCCCATGTCCACGCCTCGTCTCGTCGATCTCACCCTGCCGCTCACTCCCGGCCAACGCGGCGTGTCCATGGAACCCAAATACACGTTCGAGCCCCACGGCTGGAACGCCGCCACCTGGCACCTCTACTCGCACGCCGGCACCCACATGGACACCCAGATCCATTCCGCCGCCGGCCCCGAGACCATCGACACCAAGCCTCTCGCGCTCTGCCTCGGTCCCGCCGTCGTCGTCGATCTCACGCCGGTCGCCCCCGGCACGCTCCTCACCGTCGCGCACCTCGGTCCCGTCGCCACGACTTTCATCGACGGCGAGAGCCTTCTGCTTCGCACCGACTGGCACCTCCACGCCGCCAACCCCGCGCTCTATCGCGACGGCCTGCCGCGCATTTCCGACGAACTCGCCGCCTGGTGCGTTGCCCGCCGCGTAAAAATCCTCGGCGTCGAACCTCCCTCCATCGCCGACGTCAACCACCTCCCCGAGGTCATCCGGATTCATCAACTCCTGCTTCGCGGCGGCGTCACCATCGTCGAAGGCCTCGCGCACCTCGACCAACTCACCCAGCCCCGCGTCTTCTTCCACGCCCTTCCGCTGAAACTGGCGGGCGGCGACGGCTGTCCGGTCCGCGCTTTCGCTTACGATTCCCCGCCCGACACCTGGCCGCGGCCCGATCCCTCCGCGCACGCGGCGCAGGCCGTGCCCACCCCACCC
>JBILLY010000299.1:0-5963 GCA_044375835.1 Opitutaceae bacterium | reverse complement strand
GGGCGGGGGTGGGGGAAGACATGCGGGTGCGCCACGATGGGGCCGCACCCGGCACTGACAATTCCGAAGATCGGGCGGCGCGGACAATGTGGGGCGCGGCGGTGCCGACGCCGGAATGTAACGCCCGCGCCCGACTATGGAATTCCCTCGCGGCTGCGGCCGGGCAGAACGATTCGCGATGGCGTTCGTCTTTTCCGGCATCACTTTCCGGCTCGAGCTTTCCGTCCCGGTGACCGCGGCGACGCGTCGGCCGGCCCGCGCCCGGTCGACGGATCCCGCCGCCCGGCGTGAACGCCAGGTCTCGGTTGCACGCTGATTTCTCCATGTCCGCCCCCGTCCTCTATCCCCTCCCCGGCGCCACGGCGCGTTGCAACCGGCGCACGTTCCTCGCCGGCTCCGCGTCGCTGGCCGCGGTCGCGCTGTTCTCGACGCGCGCGCGGGGCGCCGTCGTGTCCGCGCCGAAATTCCCCGCCTATCCCTTCGCGCTCGGGGTCGCGTCGGGCGAGCCGTTGCCCGACGGCGTGGTGTTGTGGACGCGCCTCGCGCCGCGCCCCCGGGAAGCCGGCGGCGGTCTGGCGCCCGAGCCAATCGAAGTCGCGTGGCAGGTCGCCGAAGACGAGGCGATGACGCGCGTGGTGCAGCGCGGCACGGCGGTCGCGGATCCCGCGTGGGCGCATGCGGTGCACGTCGAGGTCTCCGGCCTGCGGCCCGCGCGCTGGTATTGGTATCAGTTCAAGGCCGGCACCGAGGTGAGTCCCAAGGGCCGCACGCGCACGGCGCCGCCGGCGGACGCCGCGCCGGAGCGGCTCCGCTTCGCGTTCGCCTCCTGCCAGAACTTCGAGATCGGCTACTACACCGCCTACGAGCACATGGCGCGCGAGGACCTCGACCTCGTCGTCCACCTCGGCGACTACATCTACGAGAAGGGCGACGCGAAAAACGCCGTGCGGCCGCACGGGCAGAAGGAGATTTTCACGATCGACGACTACCGCGAGCGCTACGCCATCTACAAATCCGACCCGGCGCTGCAGGCGGCGCACGCGATGGCGCCGTGGATCGTGACCTGGGACGACCACGAGGTGAGCAACGACTACGCGGCGGACATCGCGGAGAATCCCGACAAGCAGCCGCCGCCGGCCTTTCTCCGGCGCCGGGCCGCCGCCTACCAGGCCTACTTCGAGCACATGCCGCTGCGGCGCCCGCAGCTGCCGCAGGGGCCGGACCTGCTGCTCCACCGGCGCGTCGAATTCGGCCGGCTCGCGCGGTTCCACGTGCTGGACACGCGCCAATACCGCAGCGACCAGCTGCAACCGCTCCTCCAGCCGCCGCGGCCCGGGCACGTCGATCCCCGGCGCACGCTGCTCGGCGAACGCCAGCGCGAGTGGCTCTTCGACGGTCTCGTGCACTCGCCGGCGACGTGGAACGTCCTCGCGCAGCAGGTGCCCGTCGGCCGCATCGACCGCACTCCGGGCCCCGAGATCGGTTTCAGCATGGAGAAGTGGCCGGGCTACGAATTCGAGCGCCGCCGTCTGCTCCGGCATTTCCGCGAGAAGGCGGTCGCCAATCCCGTGGTGCTCACCGGCGACGTGCACTGCAACTGGGCCGGCGAACTCCCGCTCGATTTCGACGGCCTGGATGGCCGCAGCGCCGGCGTCGAGTTCGTGGGCACGTCGATCAGCTCGAAGGGCGACGGCACCGAGGAGCTCGCGCGCGCGCAGGAGTTTTGCGCGGAGAATCCGTCCGCCAAGTTCTTCAACGACGAGCGCGGCTACGTGCGTTGCGAAGTCACGCCGCGCGGCTGGCGCACGGACTACCGCACGGTGCCCTACGTCTCGCGCCGCGGCGCGCCGGTGAACACGCGCGCGAGCTTCGTCGTCGAGCCCGGTCGCGCCGTGCTGCAACGCGCCTGAACACTTTCCGCATGAAACTCGCCGCTCTCCTCGTTCTCGCCGCCGCCGCGGGCGCTTTTGCCGCCGACGAAAAACTTTCCCCGCCCATCGGGCAGCTCACCACGCCGGGCTGGAACTACACGGAGGTGCGGCGCTTCAAGGCCGCCGAGGCGGGGCAGGGCGTGGCGGTGGACGAGGATTTCTTTTACGCGATCAACAACCATACCCTCGGCAAATACCGGAAAGAGACCGGCGAGCGCGTGGGTGGCTGGGACGGCGGCAAGGGCGGCGAGATCATCCACCTCAACGCGGGCTTCGTGCGCGGCGGGCGGCTGCACGGCATCCATTCGAATTTCCCGGGCGTGCCGATGCTGAGTTCGCTGGAGATCTTCGACACGGACACGCTGAAGCCGGAGGCGTCGCACAGCTTCGGGCGGATGGACGGCTCGTTCACGTGGCTGGACCGGGCGCCGGGCGGAGCGCCGAAGGCGGCGGCGGGGCGGTGGATCGGGTGTTTCGTGCACTACGCGGAGCGCGGGGCGGAGCCGAACCGGGACGCGGCGTGGACGCAGATCGTGGCGTTCGACGACGAGTGGCGGCGGACGGCGGGGTGGGCGTTGCCGCCGGCGCTGGTCGAGCGGTTCGGCGGGCGCGGCTTCAGCGCGTCGGGCGGCGGCTTCGGCCCCGGCGGCCACCTGTATCTGACCGGGCATGACAACACGGAGCTCTACGTGGTGACGTTTCCGAAAGCCGGTTCGGTGCTGCGCTGGATCGCGACGCTGGCGTTTCCCTCGGAGGGGCAGGCCTTCGCGTGGGACCCGAGCGCGCCGGGCATGATCTACTCGATCCAACGGAAGACGCGCGAAGTGATCGTGGGGCGCGTGACGACGCCGGTGCCGCCGGAGGAGTGAGCGGCGCGCCGCGGCCGGCGGTGCCCGGATTGTGGATACGGCGGGGGCGGCGCGCGGGTGGGCCGGGGGCGGCGTCGGCGGGCCGACGTCACCGGATCGGCACCGGGCCGCCCGGCAACCGTAACGTGGACCGGCGAAACTGGCGGGGTTCATGAATCACCGCCGTTTCCTCGCCGGACTGGGTTTGCTGGTCCTTCTCCCCTCGCTTCTGCCGGCCGCCGCGCTCACGGGCCGGGTGCGCGATGCCAGCACCAATTCCTATCTGCCCGGCGCGACGGTCGCGTTGCTCGCCCCTCCCCGCGAGGTGGCGACGGATGCGGAAGGCGGCTTCGCGCTCGGCCAACTCCCGCCGGGCTCCTACACCCTGATCGCGAGCTATCTCGGCTATGCGGATGCGACCGCGACCGTCACGCTCACCGGCTCCGCGGACCGCGCGGTGGACATCGCGATGCAGGCGGACGTGCTGAAGCTCGGCCGTTTCGTGGTGGAGGGCGAGCGCGAGGGGCAGGCGCGTGCGCTGCAGCAGAAGCGCACCGCGGACAACATCCTCGACGTCGTGTCCGCGGACAGCGCGGGCAAGCTGCCCGACGGCAACGCCGCCGAGGCCGTGCGCCGGTTGCCGGGCGTGTTTGCGGAGATCGACCAGAACGAAGGCCGCTACATCGTGGTGCGCGGCATCGACGCGGCGCTGAACAACATCACGGTCAACGGCGTGTCGGTGGGCTCCACCGAGTCGGGCACCCGCGGGGCGGCGATGGATGCGGTGCCGGCCGATCTCATCAGCCGCATCGAGGTGGTGAAGGCGGTGACGCCGGATATGGACCACCAGGCGATCGGCGCCTCGGTGAACATCGTGACGCCGAGCGCTTTCGACCGCGGCGAGACCTTCGCGCACGGCACGGTGGCGGGCGGCGTCTTCAACGGTCCGAAGACCGATCTGCCGCTGAGCGCGAGCGCGACCTACGGGACGACCTTCGGCGGCGGGAAGTGGGGCTTCCTCGTGGGCGCGAGCCACAGCTACCGGCACTACATCTCGAACCGGCAATCGGGCGGCAATCCGTGGCTGCCCGCGGGGCCGGCGGGCAGCGCGGGGGCGGACGTGTTTTTCCCCGCGGTCGACGCGCTCTTCCACTACGACGTGCAGCGGTGGCGGCAGGGCGCCAACGTGGCGCTCGAATACCGGCCGGACGCGCGCCACCAGTTCGCGCTCCGGCACACGGACAACCGCTTCAAAGACGAAGAGGGGCGGGAGCAGGGCAATTTCGAGTTTTACCGCACGGCGACGCCGGCCTCGTTCACGCCGACCGCGGCGACGTTCACCGGCGGGCGGGCGACGGTCGAATACCGCTACTACAAACAGAAGCACAACCTCGCGAACACCTCGTTCGAAGGCCGGCACACGCTCGGCGACGGCAGCTACCGGCTCGACTACAAGGTCGCGGTCGGCCGCGCCGACAAGCGGACGCCCGACCGGCAGGACTGGGAATTCCGCTCGGGCACCAATCTGACCAGCCGGGTCGACACGAGCCGTTTCCATTGGGATCTGGAGCCGGGGCCGGCGTATTTCGACGCCGCGAGCTATCCCTTCCGCCGCGTGCGCTTCCGCCGCGACGAGGAGGAGGAGGACAACGCGAATTTCGGCGCCAACCTGCGGCGCACGCAGACGATCCTGGGCCGCGAAGGCTACTGGCAGGTGGGCGGCCGCGTCTTCACCCGCGACAAAGGCTGGAACCGCGACAACGTGAACTACCTCGCGGGCACCGGGGCGAATCTCTTCCACCTCGGCCAATTCAATCTCTCGAAGCCCGCCTACCAGATGTTCGGCGGCTACCGCGAGATGGCGCCGCAGATCGACCTGAAGGCGGCGCAGGCCTTCTTCCGCGACAACCCGCGCTACTTCGTCGCCAACCTCGAGGCGCAGATCCAGGACTCGGCGGCGACGGACTTCAAAATGGAGGAGGAAGTGCTCGCGGGCTACGCGATGGCGCGGGTGAACTTCGGCCGCTGGTCGGCGCTCGGCGGCGTGCGGGTGGAGCGCAACGCCGGCGACATCCGCGTGACCGACCTGCCGTTCCGCGCGGGCGTCTTCCAGGGCGTGCGCACGCTCGACGAGTCGAGCTCGCGCACCAACGTGCTGCCCGGCCTGCACCTGCGGTTCAACCCGGACCGCCGCTGGGTCGTGCGCGCGTCGTGGACCAACACGCTCGGCCGGCCCAACTACCCGGATCTGGCGGCGGCGCGCTCGTTCTCCTTCTCGCCGGACACGCCCGGCGGCAACGTGTTCACGGGCAGCGTGAGCCGCGGCAACCCGGATCTGAAGCCCTACGAGTCGATGAACTTCGACGTCGCCGCGGAGTATTATCTGAAGAACTCCGGCCTGGTTTCGGTGGGCTTTTTCCACAAGCGGATCGACAACCCCGTCTTCAACCGCGCCTACACGCTGCGCAACACGACCTACGAAGGGATGGCGTTTTCCGCGCTGTCGTTCAGCGGCCCGGAAAACGCCGAGAGCGGGAAAGTCACGGGCGCCGAGTTCAACTACCAGCAGCAGCTGACGATGCTGCCGTCGCACCTCAACGGTTTCGGTGTCGCGTTCAATCTCACGCTCGCCGATTCGGAAGAGAAGCTCTTCAGCCGCCCGACCGAGACGCTGCGTTTCGCCAAGCAGGCGGACACGCTCTGCAACGTCGCGGTGTTCTACGAAAAGTTCGGCCTCGAGGCCCGGATCGGCTACACCTACACGGGCGACTACCTGCGGTCGTTCGGGGCGAGCGCCGGCAGCGATTCCTACCAAAGCGCGCGCCGGATCGTGGACGCCAAGATCAGCTACCGCGTGAGCCGGCGGGTGAAGGTCTTCGGCAACGTGAGCAACCTCGGGCAGGAGCCGTTGAACGAGTATTCCGGCTACGCGCACCGGATGTCGGCCACCGAAATCTACTGGTGGACGGCGAATTTCGGCGCGAATTGGAAACTCTGAACCACCTTCCCATGCCCCCGCTCCACTATCCGCTCGCCGGTGCCTTGGCGCCGATCAACCGCCGGACCTTTCTGGCCGGCAGCGCCTCGTTCGCCGCGGCGGCGTTGTTGTCGACGCGCGCGCGCGGGGCGACGCCGGCCGGGCCGAAGTTCCAGGCGTATCCGTTCTCCCTCGGCGTGGCTTCGG
>JBILLY010000298.1:0-5965 GCA_044375835.1 Opitutaceae bacterium | reverse complement strand
CTCCCGCCCGTTTCCCGCTTTTCCCGCCATGCTCCTCGACACCTTCCGCCAAGACATCCGCATCGGCCTCCGCGTGCTCCTGAATGAGAAGTCCTTCGCCGCCATCGCCACCCTCGTCCTCGCCCTCGGCATCTGCGGCGTCACCACGATGTTCTCCGTCGTCAACGGCGTCCTCCTCCGCGGTTTCAATTTCCCCACCGCCGACCGCATCGCGAGCATCCAGTTCATCGACCCCGCCCAGACCAATTTCTTCGGCGTCGCCAACCAGATCTTCTCCCTCGACTACCAGGAAATCGCCGCCCAGCAGCGCTCCTTCGAGCTCACCGCCGCCTACATCAACGGCTCCACCGTCAACGTCACCTACCAGGGCAACCCCCAGCGCTACACCGGCGCCTACGTCACCGAAAACTTCTTCAAGATCCTCGGCGTCGCCCCCGCCGTCGGCCGCGACTTCACCGCCGCCGACAACCAGCCCGGCGCCGAGAAAGTCGCCCTCATCGGCCACCGCCTCTGGCAACGCGATTTCGGCGCCCGCCCCGACATCGTCGGCACCACCATCCGCCTCAACGGCCGCCCCACCGTCATCGTCGGCGTCATGCCCGCCGGCTTCGCCTTCCCCCAGAACGAGGAAATCTGGAGCCCCCTCTTCAACGAGTTCGTCCCCAAGCCCCGCAACGACCGCAACTCCCAGGGCACCACCCCCGCCGTCGTCGCCCTCCTCCGCCGCGACTCCACCCTCGAGCAGGCCAACCTCGAGATGTCCGCCCTCGCCGCCCGCCTCGCGAAGGAATTCCCCGACACCAACAAGCAGTTCTCCACCGCGCTCGTCCAACCGCTCATCAAGACGTTCACCCCCGCCCAGCTCCAGGGCATCCTCTACTCGATGCTCGCCGTCTGCGTGCTCGTGCTGCTCCTCGCCTGCGCCAACGTCATGAACATGCAGTTCGCGCGCGCCACCCTCCGCGCCAAGGAACTCGCCATCCGCACCTCCCTCGGCGCCACCCGCGGCCGCCTCGTGCGCCAGATGCTCACCGAGAGCCTCCTCCTCGCCTGCCTCGGCGCCGTCCTCGGCGTCGCCGGCGCCTTCTACTGCACCGACCTCCTCCTCGCCACCGTCCGCAATCTCCCCAACCCCATCCCCGCCTACATCACCTTCGACATCGATCTCGTCGTCCTCGGCGCGATCGTCGCCACCACCATGCTCGCCGCCGTCGTCTCCGGCGTGCTCCCCGCCTGGATGGCCTCGTCCGCCAAACCCGTCGAAGTCCTCAAAGAGTCCGGCCGCGGCAATACCTCCCGCGCCATCAACTACGTCACCCGCGGCCTAGTCGTCTTCCAGCTCGTCGCCACCTGCGTCATCCTCATCGCCTCCCTCCTCCAGGTGCAGGTCATCCTCCGCCAGCAGGCCATCGACTACGGCTACGACACCGACGCCCTCCTCTCCGCCCGCATGGGCCTCATGGACGGCGACTACCCCGACTCCCCCGCCCGCAAACTCTTCTACGACCGCCTCCTCGCCTCCCTCCGCGCCTCCCCCGAGATCGAGTCCGCCGCCCTCACCAACCGCTTCCGCATGACCTTCTCCGGCAACGGCCGCATCGAGATCGACGGCGCCACCTACAAGGACGACAAGGACCGCCCCAACGTCAACTTCGAGTCCGTCTCCGACGGCTACTTCGCCACCCTCGGCCTCAAGCTCCGCGAGGGCCGCGACTTCAACGCCGACGACACCGACGCCCGCCAGCCCGTCGCCATCGTCAACTCCGCCTTCGCCGCCAAATACTGGCCCGGCCAGAGCGCCCTCGGCCGCCGCTTCCGCACCGTCGGCAACAACGGCCAGCTCTTCGGCCCCTGGCGCACGATTGTCGGCGTCGTATCCGATTCCCGGATGCTCGGGCCCTTCAACAACCCCAACGTCGAGGCCCACGGCTTCTACGTGCCCTTCTACGCCACCGTCTTCGGCCCCGCCGCCCCCGCGCCCGTCGCCGTCCAGTTCGGCACCCTCGTCGTCAAACCCAAGGGCGCCCGCCCCGCGCTCTTTGCCAACGCCCTCCGCCGCGCCGTCAACCAGGTCGACGCCAACCTCCCGCTCTACTTCGTCGGCACCCCGCGCGAAAACCAGGACAGCTTCCTCGGCCAAAACCGCGTCGTCGCCCTCATGTTCTCCATCTTCGGCGGCGTCGCCCTCGTCCTCGCCGCCGTCGGCCTCTACGGCGTCATGAGTTTCTCCGTGAACCAGCGCACCCAGGAATTCGGCATCCGCATGGCCCTCGGCGCGGACCGCCCCCGCATCCTCGCGCTGGTCCTCCGCCAAGGCTCCGTGCAACTCGCCGTCGGCCTCACCCTCGGCCTCGGCGCCGCCCTCGCCATCGCCTTCGCCGGCGGCCAGGGCATCCGCAACAGCCTCTCCAACATCATCAGCCCGACGGATCCCGTCACCTACACCGCCGTCGCCCTCCTCCTCGCCGTGATCGCGCTGCTCGCGACCTTGATCCCCGCCCGCCGCGCCACCCGCGTCGACCCCATGATCGCCCTCCGCGCAGAATGAAACCGTAGCGGGTAGCGAGTCCCCCCATCGCCCCTAGCCCATCACCCATGACCCATCACCCATAACCCATCTCCCCCCCGCCCCCCCACTCGTCACTCATCACTCGCCACTCATCACTTCCGAATGCGTTCCCTCCTCCGCACCCCCGGCTTCACCGCCGTCGCCGTCCTCACCCTCGGCGTCGCGCTCGGCGCCTGCACCGCCCTCTTCAGCGTGCTCCAAGCCGTCGTGCTCCGCCCGTTGCCCTACCCCCACCCCGACACCCTCGTCTCCGTCTGGGCCCTCCAACCCGCCCGCAACCTCCAGGCCCCCGCCGTCTCCTGGGACAAGTATCTCGCCTTCCGCGATCGCCGCGACGTCTTCGCCGAACTCAGTCTCACCGCCAACGTCGCCTTCACCCTCACCGAGGGCAAGGGCGACCCCGAACAGGTCCTCGGCCAGCAGGTCTCCGCCAACTTCCTCCCCGTCCTCGGCCTCGCGCCCGTCCAGGGCCGCAACTTCCTCCCCGACGAAGACCGCACCGGCGCCGCCCCCGTCGCCCTCATCAGCCGGCGCCTCTGGCGCACCCGCTTCGGCTCCGATCCCGCCATCATCGGCCGCGTCATCCGCCTCGACGGCGTCGCCCGCGAAGTCATCGGCCTCCTTCCCGATCCCCTCCCCGTCCCCTTCCTCAACACCGACATCCTCGTCACCCAAGCCCGCGAACTCCCCTACCTCCAGCCGCAGCAGCGCGACACCGCCGTCTTCCACCAAGCCATCGGCCGCCTCGCCCCCGGCGTCACCGTCGCCCAAGCCAGCGCTCGTCTCGCCGATGCCGCCCGCCAATTCACCGCCGCCCACCCCGGCAAACTCGACAGCGCCAACACCAACGAGGTCCGCACCCTCGCCCAACAGGTCCTCGGCAACCTCGGCGGCACCTTCTGGGCCCTCGCCGGCGCCGTCGCCGCCGTCCTCCTCATCGCCTGCGCCAACATCGCCAACCTCTTCCTCGCCCGCGTCAGCGCCCGCCGCAAAGAGATCGCCGTCCGCCTCTCCCTCGGCGCCACCCGCGGCACCATCGTCCGCCAATTCCTCGGCGAGAGCCTCGCCCTCACCGTCGCCGCCTCCGCCCTCGGCCTCCTCCTCGCCGGTTGGAGTCTCCAAGGCATCCAGACCCTCGCCGGGCCCCAGCTCCCCCGCGCCGCCGAGATTTCCCTCGATCCCGTTGTCTTCGCCTTCGCCGTCGGCCTCGCCTTCGTCGGCAGCATCCTCGTCGGCCTCTACCCCGCCCTCCAGGCCTCGCGCACCGAGGTCGGCACCGTCCTCAAAGACACCGCCCGCGGCGCCATCGGCGGCACCGCCGCCAAATCCTTCCGCGGCCTCCTCGTCATCGGCCAAGTCGCCCTCTCCCTCTGCCTCCTCATCTGCGCCGGCCTCCTCGTGCTCAGCTTCTACCGCCTCCAAGCCGTCCGCCCCGGCTTCGATCCCTCCGGCCGCGCCTACGGCAATATCAACCTCCCCGCCGCCAAATACAGCACGCCCGAACTCGTCCGCGATTTCTACGCCCGCGCCCAGGAACGCCTCCGCGCCGCCCCCGATTTCGCCCGCGCCGCCCTCACCGCCAATCTCCCCCTCGCCGGCGGCGGCTTCCTCTCCCCCTACCTCATCCAGGGCCGCCCCGTCGTCCCCTTCAGCGAGCGCCCCCTCGCCACCATCTCCAACATCGGCGCCGACTACTTCGCCACCGTCGGCATCACCCTCGCCGCCGGCCGCGCCTTCACCGACGCCGACCGCGCCGACACCCCCCAGGTCGCCATCATCAACCGGACCCTCGCGAAAAAACTCTTCCCCGACACCGATCCGCTCAACCACGCCTTCGTCATCGGCCCCAACTCCGACATCGTCGTCCGCATCGTCGGCGTCGCCCACGACGTGAAGACCATCGGCCTCAACGTCCCGTCCCCCGACGAGATCTACTTCCCGCTCACCCAGCGCGGCCCGAGTTTCTGCACCGTCGTCGCCCAGGCCCGCCCCGGCTTGGCCGCCTCCACCGTCATCCCCGCCCTCCGCCGCGTCCTCGCCGAGCTCGATCCCCACGTCGCCCTCGCCGCGCCCCAGACGATGGACCAACTCGTCGAGCAATCCCTCGGCGTCCAGCGCCTCACCCTCGCCTTGCTCCTCGTCTTCGCCGCCCTCGCCGCGCTCCTCGCCGCCGTCGGCCTGTATTCGGTTATGGCCTACGCCGTCACCCGCCGCACCGGCGAGATCGGCGTCCGCCTCGCCCTCGGCGCGAGCCCCCGCGATATCTTCGGCCTCGTCCTCCGCGCCGGCGGCACGCAGGTCGGCCTCGGCCTCGCGCTCGGCTTCGTCGCCTCCCTCGGCGCCACGCGCCTCCTCGGCCAGGCGCTCTTCGAAGTGAAACCCTTCGACCCCTTGGTCTACACCGTCGTCGCCTTCGCCTTCGCCGCGATCGCCGCCCTCGCCTGCCTCATCCCCGCCCGCCGCGCCATGCAAGTCGACCCCCTCGTCGCCCTCCGCACCGAGTGAAACAGTAGCGGGTAGCGAGCGCCCCCATCGCCCCTCGCCCCTAGCCTATCGCCTCTCCCCATCACCCATGACCCATCACCCATAACCCCTTCCGCCTCCCACTCATCACCCATCACTCATCACTTCCGATGCGCCCCCTCTTCCGCTCCCCCGGCCTCGCCGCCGCCGCCGCGCTCACGCTCGCGCTGGGGATCGCCTTGCCCGCCTCGCCCGCCGCACCCACCGCCCCGGTCCCGACTCCACCCGCCACGCCGCCCGCCGCCGCCCCGGAGACCGCCGCCGCCCGCCTCGATCGCCTCTTCACCGCCATCGGCGGCCGCGACGCCTGGGCCCGCGTGAAATTCGTCCACGTCGCCGCCACGCACCACGACTTCTCCCTCCCCGATCCCTTCGCCAACCGCATCTGGAACGACTTCACCGCCCCCCGCGTGCGCTTCGCCGCCACGATCGCCGGCGAGGAACGCCTCCGCGTCATCGCCGACGGCGGCGGGTTCCGCGTCCGCGACGGCCACACCCACCCGCTTACCGCCGAACAACTCGCCGCCGAGCACACCTGGTGGGAAACCAACCTCTACCGCACCTTCCACCGCCTCGCCGTCGCCGATCCCGCCCTCTCGGTCCGCGCCGTCGGCGAGCACCGCCTCGAGATTTTCCGCGCCGACGGCTCCCGCCTCAACTGGCTCCTGCTCAACCGCCGCGGCGAACCCATCCGCTTCGCCCCCGGCGCCAGCGAGCAGGCCGGCATCTTCGGCCCGCTCGTCGACGGCCCCGGCGGCATCCGTTATCCGCGCTGGGGCACGAGCCACGACGGCGCGTTCCGCTACGAGATCACCCGCTTCGAAACCGCCGCCCACGTCCCGCCCACCGTCTCCTTCACCCCTTGAAGCCTCC
>JBILLY010000297.1:0-5970 GCA_044375835.1 Opitutaceae bacterium | reverse complement strand
GCCCGCTCCTGGTATGTCCGCTCCGCCGACTGGAAACTCAACCAGGCCGGCGAACTCTTCGACATGAGCGGCGCCCCCTGGGCCGAGAAACTCGTCGCCCCGGGCACCGAATCCCCCGCCGCCCTCGCCGCCCGCCGCAGCCTCGCCGCCGCCCTCGCCACGCTCAATCCCGCCGGCGGCATCGTCGACCAGGGCGACGGCTCCGGCCGCCACGCCAAGAACACCGCTGCGAAAAAGAAGAAAGACGCGCGCAACTGACCCTTCCTCCCCGCCACCTGCCGCGCCCCCGCTCACCCAAACAACCCATCTCAAGACCTCGCAGTTGCCGCCCGGTCAGCCGCGAGCTCGCTATCGGTTGAAACACGAATTCGCCGTTTCGAACGCTGATCAAATCAGTGCCCATCCGTTTTGATCAGCGTTTCCACCCGGGGCTTGAAATGACTCCCATGCCCAACCCTTTTCCCATGACCTTCCTCACCCGCCTTCTCGTGCTCGGCCTGCTCGGCGCCGCCTCCGCCTTCGCCGCCGCCAAGCCCAACATCCTCTTCGTCGCCGTCGACGACCTCCGCCCCGAATTCGGGGCCTACGGCGCCACCTACGTCAAATCGCCCAACCTCGATCGCATCGCCAAAGCCGGCCTCACCTTCACGCGCGCCTACTGCCAGCAGGCCGTTTGCTCGCCCACACGCTCCAGTCTTATGACCGGCACGCGCCCCGACACCACCAAGGTCTGGGACCTCGAGACCCACTTCCGCACCGCGCTGCCCAACGTCGTCACGCTCGGCCAGCACTTCAAAAATCACGGCTACTTCGTCCAGGGCATGGGCAAGATTTACCACGGCAGCTTCGACGACGCCCCCACGTGGTCCGTCCCGTGGCAATCCTCCCGCGGCCAAGCCTACGGCCTCCCGGAGAATCTCGCGCTCAACAACCGCCAGCCTCCCGCCGCGGAGCCCGGCGCCGACACCGCCAAGAAATCCGGCAAAAAGAAAAAGGCCTCCACCCCGCGCAACTCCCGCGGCCCCGCCTTCGAGGGCGCCGACGTCCCCGACGATACCTTCACCGACGGGCAAACCGCCAAGCTCGCCGTCACCGCGCTCGGCGAAATCGCGAAAAGGAAAGAGCCCTTCTTCCTCGCCGTCGGCTTCGCCAAACCGCACCTGCCCTTCGTCGCCCCGAAGAAATACTGGGATCTCTACGACCCCGCGAAAATCCAGCTCGCCCCGAACAAGTTCCGCCCGAAGGACGCCCCTGACTACGCCATCCAACCCGGCGGCGAGATGCGCAACTACCACGGTATCCCCGAAGGCTCGATCCCCGACGACCTCGCCCGCCAACTCCGGCACGGCTACTACGCCGCCATCTCCTACATGGACGCCCAGCTCGGCCGCGTCCTCGACGAGCTCGAGCGCCTCGACCTCGCGAAAAACACCATCGTGATCCTTTGGGGCGACCACGGCTGGAAACTCGGCGAGCACGACGCCTGGTGCAAACACAGCAACGCCGAGAACGACACCAACGGCGCCCTCCTCCTCTCCGTCCCCGGCATGAAACACGCCGGCGCCAAGGCCACCGGCCTCGTCGAATTCGTCGACATCTACCCCACGCTCGCCGATCTCGCCGGCCTCCCGCTCCCCGCCCACCTCGAAGGCCACAGTTTCAAGCCCGTCCTCGACAATCCCTCGCGCCCGTGGAAACCGGCCGCCTTCAGCCAGTATCCCCGCCCCGGCAACTCGGCCACCGGCGGCACGCCGCTCATGGGCTACTCGATGCGCACGGAGCACCATCGCTTCACCGCCTGGCTTCTTCGCGACGACCACAGCAAAGTCGCCGCCCTCGAACTCTACGATCACCGCACCGATCCGCAGGAAAACCAAAACCTCGCCAATCGCCCCGAACACCGCGACCTCGTGGCCAAACTCACCACCCAGCTCCGCGCCGGCTGGCAAGCCGCCGCCCCGCGTCCGTAGCCACCCTCGGATTTCCTCGCGGCCCGTCGGGTCGCTCGAGGTGGGCCGGCGCGTCCCCGCGTCGGCAACCATTCGCGCCTCACCCTCCCCGCCCCCTCCGCTTACCTCGCTCCTATGCCCCTCGCCGTTCCTCCTCCCCGCCCCGCTCATTTTCCCCATCTCTCCGTCTCTCGTTCTCTCTTTCTCCCGGCCCTCGCCCTCGCGCTCCTGCTCGCGTCGCTCCTTCCGTCGGCCCGCGCCGCCTCGTCCGCCCCGCGCAACGTCCTCTTCATCGTCGTCGACGATCTCAATACCACCCTCGGCGCCTACGGCCACCGCGTCGTCAAGACCCCGCACCTCGACCGCCTCGCCGCCCGCGGCGTCCGTTTCGACCGCGCCTACGCCCAATACCCGCTCTGCAACCCCAGCCGCGTCTCCTTCCTCAGCGGCCGCCGTCCCGAGCGCACCGGTGTCTACATTCTGAATACGCCCGCGCGCACCGCGATGCCCGACGCCGTGCTCCTCCCGCAGTTCTACCGCGGCCACGGCTACTACACCGCCGGCCTCGGCAAGATCTTCCACAACGTCCGCACCAGCGACGCCGCCGCCTGGGACCGCTACGAAGACGGCCCCGGCGAGGACGAAGGCGAAAAGGCCGCCATCTCCGCCCGCTACGGCGGCGGTGACGGCCGCCCCGCGTGGCGCGAACTCGACTCCGACGGCTCCAAGACCCGCGACGGTCTCAACGCCGCCGGCATCCGCGACCTCATCCGCACCCGCGCCGCCACCGGCCAACCCTTCTTCCTCGCCGCCGGATTCCACAAGCCGCATCTGCCCTGGACCGCGCCGAAGCGCTACTTCGATCTCTACCGCCACGCGCCCGTCGACCTGCCGGCCGAGCCCGCGCTGCGCGATGTTCCGCCCATCGCGCTCCAGACCGAGCTCAGCGGCTTCCCGCAGCCCGACTCCCGCGCCGGCGCCCTCCGCGCCTACTACGCCTGCATTTCCTTCATCGACGACCAAGTCGGCCTCCTCCTCGCCGAACTCGACCGCGGCGACCTCTGGAAAAACACCGTCGTCGTCTTCTTCTCCGACCACGGCTTCCACCTCGGCGACCACGGCGGTCTCTGGGCCAAACTCAGCGCCTTCGATGCCGCCACCCGGGTGCCGCTCCTCATCGCCGGCGCCGGCGTGCCCGCCGGCCAAGTCGTCACGACACCCGTCGAACTGATCGACGTCTTCCCGACCCTCGCCGCGCTCACCGGCCACGCCGCCCCCGGCGGTCTCGACGGCCGCGCGCTGCTTCCGCTCGCCCCGGCCCCCGCCGACCGCACCGCCTACAGCCTCGTCTACCACTACGACGTCGCCGCCAAACGCGACGTCGCCGGCCGCACCGTGATCGCCGCCGACTGGCGCTACACCGAGTGGGACGGCGGCACCGCCGGCCGCGAATTCTACTCGCACCGCACCGACCGCGACGAATACCACAACCGCGCCGGCGATCCCGCCCTCGCCGCCGCGCAAGCCGCCGCCACTGCCGCCCTGCGCACGCACCCGACGCCGAAACCCGGCCCGGCCAACCGTCCCCGCGCCCTCGCCCCGGCCAACTCGCCGAAGTAATCACCGCACTCCGGGAGTGCGGGGCACCGGCCCGCGGTAGGGCGAGGCGTCCCCGCCGAGCCGTGGCCCACCGCCGCCGCACCAACCGTGCACGTCCGACGGCACGCCTCGGTTCCGCGCCGTGCCACCCGCCCGCTCGCTTCGCCGCGCAACGCGCCGCGCCTCAGACCGCGCGCGCGTCGATAAACGCCCGGATCGCGTCCGGCGTCGCCTTGATCCGGTGTTTCACGATCGGCACCGACTTCAGCGCCTCGAGACTCGGGTGCGTCGGCTCTTGGCCGATGGCGGACACGATCGTGTCGGGAAACTTCGCCGGGCTCGCCGTCGACAGCACCACGTTCACCCGGTCCGGCGCGAGGTCCTTGAAACCGCACGCCGTGTGCGGGTCGGCGATGTAACCGTAGTCGCGATACACCCGCCCGATGATGCTCGCGATCTCCGCGTCGCTCGTGCGCGAAGCGCTGAAGGTGTCGCGGTCGAACTTCTCGAACGTGTAGGCGCCCGTCCGTTTGAACGTGTCCATCACCGCGCGCACCTTCGCCGGATCACGGCCGACGGCGAACCAGATGAAGCGCTCGAAATTCGACGCCACCTGGATGTCCATCGACGGCGCGAGACTCGGGTGCACGTCGCCCACGCGGTATTCGCCCGTCGTGAAGAGGCGGTGGAGGATGTCGTTCTGGTTCGTCGCGACGCGGAAACCGCGGATCGGCACGCCCATTTTCTGGAGCATCCAACCCGCGAGCACGTTGCCGAAATTGCCCGTCGGCACCACGAACTCGACGTTGTCGCGCTCGCTCGCCGGCAGCGCCAGCCACGCGTGCAGGTAATACACGCACTGCGCCATCACGCGCGCGAGGTTGATGGAGTTCACCGCCGAGAGCCGGTGCCGCAGCCGGAAATTCTGGTCCGCGAAGATCTCCTTCAGCGCCGCCTGCGCGTCGTCGAAGGTCCCGTCGACCGCCAGGGCGAAGACGTTGGCCGCGCCCGTGCACGCCATCTGGCGCTCCTGCAACGGCGACACGCGCCCGTCGGGATACAGAATGAAAATCGCCGTGCCCGGTCGGCCGATGAGGCCGTGGATCGCCGCCGCCCCGGTGTCGCCGGAGGTGGCGCCGAGGACGTTGATCGACTGGCCGCGCACCTGGCATTGGTGGGCGTAGAGGTTGCCCAGCAGCTGCAGCGCGAAGTCCTTGAATGCGAGCGTCGGCCCATGCCAGAGCTCGAGCACGTAGAGATTTTTCGCGAGGGGCTTCAGCGGCGCGATCGCCGGATCGGTGAAGCGCGTGTAGCTCCGCTCGACGATCCCGCGCAGCGTCTCGGCCGGAATATCCGTCGCGAAGATGCGCAGGAACTCGAAGCACAGCTCCGCGTAGGAGCGGCAGCGCGCGAAGTCGGCGAGCTTGCCCGACAGGTCGGGCAGCGCCTCGGGCAAATAGAGACCGCCATCGGGCGCGAGCCCGGTGGCGACAGCGTCGGAAAACCCGAGCGCCGGCGTCTGCCCGCGGGTGGAAATGAACTTCATGGCCGATGTATGTGGTGAGTAGCGTGCAGTAAGAATGGTTGGCACCGCGGTCGCGCGATGCTCGTTATCCACTGCCCGCTACTCGCTCCTTGCCCTTACAGGTTCTCCAGCCCGAACGCGGCGTGCGCGACGCGCGCGGCCTCGTCGGCCTGATCCTTCGCGATCACGACGGAGATCTTGATCTCGGAGGTGCTGATCAGCTCGAGGTTCACCCCGGCCTTCGCGAGGGCTTCGAAGAGCGTGGCGGCGACGCCGCTGTGGGTCTTCATGCCGACACCGACGACGGACAGCTTCGCGATCTTCTCGTCGAAGGTCGCCTCGCCGCCGACTTCCTTCAGCGCGGGCTCCAGCGCCTTGATCGCCTTGTCCTTCTCGGACAGCGGCACCGTGAACGTGAGGTTGGCCACGCCGCCGCGGCCGATGTTCTGCACGATCATGTCGACGTTGATGTTGGCGTCGGCGAGCGCGCGGAAGACCTTGGCGGCCGTGCCGGGCTTGTCGGCGATGTTGCTCACGACGACTTTGGCCTGGTCCTTGTCGACGGCAACGCCGCGGACGACGACCTTCTCCATGTAGGCGACTTCTTGTTTCACGATGGTTCCTGGGTTGTTGTTGAAAGAGGAGCGGACTTCGAAAACGACGCCGTATTTGGCGGCAAACTCGACCGAGCGGGTCTGCATGACCTTCGAGCCGAGCGAGGCCAGCTCGAGCATCTCGTCGTAGCTGATCTCCTGGAGCTTCTTCGCGTTCTTCACGACGCGCGGATCGGCGGTGTAGACGCCGTCGACGTCCGTGTAGATCTCGCACTTGTCGGCCTTCACTGCCGCCGCGAGCGCGATGGCCGTGAGGTCGGAGCCGCCGCGGCCGAGCGTGGTC
>JBILLY010000296.1:0-5977 GCA_044375835.1 Opitutaceae bacterium | reverse complement strand
CGACCAGCGCGGCGAAGCCCCATTCGCCGAGTTCGTCGCCGTCGGCGAGCATCGTCGAGAGCACGGTGATCTTCAGCGCCTGCACCTGCGGCCGCTCGGCGGCGCCGAGCAGCGAACCGAGCACGCCGAGAACGCACCACCACCGGAGGGAACGCGGGGAAAGCATGCCGGCGAGGGAAGGCGGCCGGCGCCGCGAGGCGAGCGCGAAGCCCATCGACTTTCGCGGACCGCGGCGCAGGCTCGCGGGCCGTGCGCTTTTTTCCGTTTCCCCGCGTCGCCACGGTCGGTGCGCTGTGCGCCGCCGCGTGGTTTTCCTCCGCCGGCGCCACGACGCCCGCCGCCGGCGGCTCGCCCAACGCCTATGCGGCGCCGGCTTTCGCCGATCCGGCCGGCCGCCGGGAGCGCTTCGACGCGCTGCTGCCGGAGATCGACCGCGAGTTCCGCGACTATGCGGACAAGAAAGGCTACCCCGGCCTCGTCTGGGGTCTCGTGCTCGACGGCGCGCTGGTGCACACCGGGGCGGTCGGTTTCGCGGATGTCGCGAAGAAGATACCGGCGGCGGCCGACACGCGCTTCCGCATCGCGTCGATGACGAAGAGCTTCACGGCGCTCGCGATCCTCAAGCTCCGCGATGCCGGCAAGCTCCGGCTCGACGATCCGGTTTCCACCTATGTGCCCGCGCTTGCGCGCACCGCGCCGCTCACGGGCGACGCCCCGCCGATCACGATCCGCCACCTGCTGACGATGGCGCCCGGGTTTCCCGAGGACAACCCGTGGGGCGACCGGCAGCTGGCCGACACGGTGCCGGAACTCGAGGCGCTGCTGCGCGACGGCCTCGCGCTCGCCAATCCGCCCGGCGTGGCCTTCGAATACAGCAACCTCGCCTATGCGCTGCTCGGCCAAATCGTCGCGCGCGTCACGGGGCAGACCTACCAGCGCTGGATCACCGAGACGATTTTGCGGCCGCTGGGGATGAAGGACACCGTGTGGGAATTCACGGCGGTGCCGGCGGGCAAGCTCGCGCTCGGCTACCGCGGAGCGAAGGACGCCTGGGAACTCGAACCGCTGCTGCACGACGGCACCTACGGCGCCATGGGCGGGCTGCTCACGACCCTCGACGATTTCGCGCGTTACGCCGCGCTGCACCTCGGCGCGTGGCCGGCGCGCAACGATCCGGAAATCGCCGTCGCGCGTCGCGCCACGCTGCGCGAGATGCACCTGCCGGCGATGTTCTCGGGACTCGCGGCCCAAGCCAAGGGCCCCGACGGCGCCGCGCAGCCGGCGGTGAATTTCTACGCCTACGGCCTGTCGTGGACGCACGACAGCCGCGGGGTCACGCGCGTAGGCCACGGCGGGGGCTTGCCCGGCTTTGGCTGCAACTGGCGCTTTTTTCCCGAGCACGGGTTCGCGGTGCTGTCGTTTGCGAACCTGACCTACGCCGGCACCGGCACGGTCAACGCGAAGGTCGCGGACCTGCTCCTCGACCGCGCGAAGCTCCCGCGCCGCGCGCTGCCGGCGTCGCCGCTTCTGCGCACGCGGGCCGCGCAGGTCGCGGAGTTGGTGCAGTCGTGGGATGCCGCGCTCGCGGCCCGGATCGTGGCGGAAAACTTCTTCCCCGATCGGTCCGCCGCGGCGTGGCGCGAGTTGGCGCGCACGACGCTGGCCAAGGCGGGCGGCGCGCTGACTGCCGGCGAGATCGTGCCCGAGAACCAGCTGCGCGGGACGTTTCCGCTCGTCGGTGAAAAAGGCCGCGTCGACGTCTTCTTCACGCTGACGCCGGAACGGGAGCCGCGCGTGCAGGAGCTGCGCCTGACGTTTGTGCCCAAGTCCTGACTCGAAGTCGTGCCGTGCTTCGTTTTTTTCATTCCGAACGCAGCGAAGAATTCAGTTGGGCCTCCATCGCGCCGCCGTGTGTCGTGAGTGCTGCTGGATTCTTCGCTTTGCTCAGAATGACAATCCAGGCCCAAGCCCGACCCCCTACCATCCCCATGTCCCCCACGCGCCTTGTTCGCCTCTTCGCCCTCGTCTCGCTCCTCGCCCCCGCGGCGTTCGCCGCCGATGCGGCCGCGCCGCGCTGGAACATCCTGTTTCTCTTCGCCGACGATTGGGGACGCTACGCGCGCGTCTACGCCGGCATCGACGGGCATCCGTCGATCAACGACGTCGTGACGACGCCGCACGTCGACCGGCTCGCGCGCGAGGGCGTCACGTTTCGCCACGCCTTCGTCAACGCGCCCTCGTGCACGCCCTGCCGCAGCTCGCTGCTCACCGGCCGCTATTTCTTCAACACGGGCCGCGGCGCGATCTTGCGCGGCGCGGTGTGGGACGACGCGATCCCCTCGTATCCGCTGATGCTGCGCGACGCGGGCTACCACATCGGCAAGAGCTACAAGGTCTGGAGCCCGGGCACGCCGGCCGACCAGCCCTTCGGCGGGCAGAAATACGCCTACGAGCAGGCCGGCCGCGATCCCAACAACTACTCCGAAGTCGCCACCGCCGCGGTGGCCAAGGGCCAGACCGTCGCCGCCGTGCGCGAGGCGATCTTCGCGCAGGTGCGCGGCAACTTCGACGCCTTCCTCGCCGCCCGGAAGACCGGCGAGCCGTGGCACTATTTCTTCGGCACCACGACGACGCACCGCACCTGGATCAAGGGTTCGGGCAAGGCGCTCTGGGGCATCGATCCGGACAAGCTGAAGGGGAAACTGCCGGCGTTTCTGCCGGATGTGCCCGAGATCCGCGAGGACGTCGCGGACTACCTCGGCGAGTGCCAGGCGGTCGACGCCTACCTCGGCGTGCTGCGCGAGCGGCTCGAGGCGGCCGGCGAACTCGAGCGCACGCTCATCATCGTCAGCGGCGACCACGGCATGCCCGGCGTGCCCTCCGGCAAGTGCAACCTCTACGACCACGGCACCGCGGTGGCGCTGGTCGCGCGCGTGCCGGGCGGGAAGGGCGGCCGGGTGGTCGACGACTTCGTGCGGCTCCCCGACCTCGCACCGACCTTCATGGAGATCGGCGGCGTGACGCCCCCGGCCGGCCTCTACGGTCGGTCGATTTTGCCGCTGCTGCGCTCGGAGCGCGCGGGCCAGATCGACGCGACGCGCACCTGGGTGATCACGGGGCGCGAGCGCCACGTGGAGGATGCGCGCGAAGGCTACGTGCCGTATCCGATGCGCGCCTACCGCACCAAGGACTTCGTCTACATCCGCAACTTCATGCCCGACCGCACGCCGATGGGCGACGCGAAGACGGCGCTGCAGCCCGATGTGATCGCGAGCGGCGCGCTCGCCAGCACGACGCGGGTGGGCTTCGCCGACATGGACGGCAGTCCGACGAAGGAGTGGTTGATCAAGCACCGCGACGACCCGCAGTGGAAATGGCACTACGAACACGCGTTCGGCAAACGCCCGGCCGAGGAACTCTACGACCTGCGCAAGGACCGCGACCAGGTGAAGAATGTCGCCGGCGATCCGGCCTACGCGCAGACCAAGGCGCAGTTGGGCGCCGAGCTGATGCGGCTGCTGACGGAGGCGAAAGACCCGCGCGTGACCGGCGACGGCCAAACCTTCGAGCGGCCGCCGTTCACCGGGCCGGTCACCGAGGAGGCCGGCGGGGGCAAGGGCGGGAAAAAGAAAGCCGCGCCGAAAAACTAGGTCCGCGGGGCGGGCGAGCGGTCGGGCGCGGCGCGCGCGGGGCAAGGGCCGGGTGCAGCGACGGGCGAGCTATCGTGACCTGCCATCCCGCGCCGATGGCCGTTGTAGCCCTGCTCGTGAGAGCAGGGACCGACGGGAAATCGAGTGACAAACGGTCCCGCCTCGCACGAGGCCGGACTACGTTTCGTCCGCAGCGGTCACGTCTTGTCGGGTCGCTAAACCAGCATCTGGCGGGCGGGCGGGCGCGAGTTTGCCGGCGGACGCGCTACAGCGGCGCCCGGAGGTCGCCGCCCACCTGGGGTTGGCGGCGGGCCGGGGGAACGGGGGTTCGGTCGCAGCCGGGCGGTTCGGTGTCGGCGATTTTGGGCGGCGGGCGAATCCGGGGCGAAAGCCGCCCGCGGTTCTTTGGCAGAAAAAAGCCCCGCGCCGGGAGGCGCGGGGCTTGAAGGTGAGCGGAGTTTCTCGATTCGACGGGCGCGCGCTCAGGAGGCGGCGACGGTCATCTTCTTGAACTCCGGGATCGTGTAGGCGCCGCGGCCGGTGCGCTTGGTGAGGTGGTTCTTGTTCGCGGCGGCGACGATGGTCTTGTCCGCGCCTTTGAACGCCTCGGCGGTCTTGTCGACGGTGAGGAGCGGGCCGACGACCGTGTTGGTCGAGTCCGGGTTCACGTCGTTGGCCTTGAGGTGGTCGACCATGCGGGCGAAGGAGTCCTTGGTGTTGGCGTCGGACTTGATCGCTTCGGCGAGGGCGGCGTTGGATTTTTCCGCGCCGACGAGGTAGCTGACGTTGGCGAGGTGGCAGAGCGCGCTGGAGTAGTGGCACTCCTCGACGAGACCGTTGACGACCTTGCGGGTCTGGACGGCCTTGACGAAGTTGGCGCGGTGGGAGCCGTTGCCGCCGGCGACGAGGGTCTCGATCTTCTTGTTGTCGCGGTCGTAGATGGCGCCGGTGCCGCCTTCGTTGATGTGCACGTAGCCGCCTTCGCACTGGAGGATCACGCCGATGGAGGCGCCGGAGCGGTAGACATCCATGGCGCGCATGCCGGTCTTACGGGGCAGGCCGCGGACTTCGAAGATGAGCGGGGCGACGTCGTAGTTGAGGACGGAGATGAGCGTGTTGGGCGTCTCGGCGTCGTCCTGGTAGCCGAAGCGACCGCCGAAGCTCATGACGGAGTTGGGCAGGCCCTGGGCGCCGAGCAGCCAACGGGCGACGTCCATCTGGTGGATGCCCTGGTTGGTGATGTCGCCCCCGCCGTAGTTCCAGAACCAGTGCCAGTCGTAGTGGATGGAGCCGCGGGCCTTGGAGTTGCGGCGGGGCGGGGTGAGCGCGGCCGGTCCGGTCCACTGATCGTAGTCGACGTTGGCCGGGATGGGCTGCGGGCCGGTGGTCTTGCCGATGGAGTCGCGCTGCTTGTAGCAGAGCGCGCGGGCCCACTGGATTTTGCCGAGCTTGCCGGACTTCACGTATTCGATCGCGGCCTGGATATCGAGGGAGGAGCGGTTCTGGGTGCCGGCCTGCACGATGTTCTTCGTGTATTTCTTGGCGGCTTCGACGGCCTGGCGGCCTTCCCAGACGTTGTGCGAGAGGGGCTTTTCGACGTAGACGTCTTTGCCGGCCTGGAGGCCCCAGATCGTCTGCAACGAGTGCTGGTGGTTCGGGGTGCCGAGGACGATGGCGTCGACTTCCTTGCTCTCGAGGAGCTTCCGGTAGTCGCCGTAGGTCGCGACCTTGAAGCCGGCCTTGTCGCACTCGGCGGCGCGCTTGGCGAGCACCTCGGAATCGACGTCGCAGATGGCGACGGCGCGGGCGCCCTTGAGCTTGCCGCAGTAGTCGCGGAGGTGGCCGGCGCCTTGGGCATTGATGCCGACGACGGCGACGCGGATGTCGCCGTTGGCGCTGCCGGCGGCGGGAGCGACTTGGCCGTAGACGCGGGTGTGGCCGGCGGCGACGGCGGCGGCTCCGCCGACGAGGGTGGTTTTGAGGAACTCTTTGCGGGTCCAGTTATTCATGGGGGCAGACGGGTGGTTGAGGTGAAATCGAGCGCCGCGCGAGGGGACGGCCGCCGGGGTTTATGGATATGAAACGGGTGAGGTTTTGGCAAACGGGAGGTGGAGGTCAACTCCCGGTATCGGCGCCGGACGGACGGGCGGCGGAGGCGATGCGGAAAATGTCGGCGACCGGTGGCGAAAAAAACGACGCTCCGACCGCAAACCCGGGGCACGGTGGCGCAGCGAGGCCGGCGACAACAAGCGGGACGGGATCGTGGCGTCAGAATTCCCTGAGGCGGGCCGCGTCCGCGGCGAACGGCCACAAAAAAGGGGCGCCGG
>JBILLY010000830.1:0-2935 GCA_044375835.1 Opitutaceae bacterium | reverse complement strand
CGCTCTTCTCGCCGCGCAAGTAGGGCAGCAAATTCACGCTGTCGTAGACCTTGTCCGTCGGCATCGGCGCACCGGCGGCGGCCAGCGCGGTGGCGAAGACGTCGAGCGAACTCACCGGCCGGTCGTCGCTCCGCCCGCCGGCGAACGCACCGGGCCACGCGATGAGGAAGGGCACGCGCACGCCGCCTTCGTAGAGGTTGCCCTTGGCGCCGCGCAGCGGGGTGTTGAGCGAGCCGTTCACCGTGATCGGGCCGCCGTTGTCGCTGAAAAAGAAGACCAGCGTGCGCTGCTCCTGGCCGCTGGCCTTGAGGGCCGCGAGGGTTTCGCCGACGGCGTCGTCCATCAGGCTGAGCTGCGCCGCGTATTTCTGGCGCACGGGATTGGCGATCGCGGCGAAGCGCGCCAGCCGCTCCGGCGTGGGCTCGTGGGGCATGTGCGGGGCGTTGAAGGCGAGGTAGAGGAACCACGGCGCGGCGCGGTGGCGCTGCACGAACTCCGCCGCCTCGCGGCCGAGGTCGGTCGTGAGGTGCGCGGGCGGCGGCACGCGCACGCCATTGCGCTCGATCGGCACCTGATACTCGACGGCGGCGTTTTCGGTCCACTCGCGGAAGCGATGTCCGCCGCCGACGAAGCCGTAGGTCTCCGCGAAGCCGCGGCGCTGCGGGAGAAATTCCGGCGCGGCGCCAAGGTGCCACTTGCCGATCCAACCGGTCACGTAGCCCGTGGTCTGGAGGCGCGCGGGCAGGAGTGTTTCGGAGAGCGGCAAGCCTTCGCGGCGGTCGGCGGGGTCGAAGAACGGGTTGTTCTCATGGCCGAAACGCTGCTGGTAGCGCCCGGTCATGAGGCCGGCGCGCGTGGGGCTGCAGTAGGGGTGCGAGACGTAGCCGTTGGTGAAACGGATGCCGGAGGCGGCGAGGCGGTCGAGGTGCGGCGTGGCAAGGTCCTTGGCACCCTGAAACCCGGCGTCGGCGTAGCCGTGGTCGTCGGAGACGATCACGAGGATGTTGGGGCGGGACGTGGCGGCGGCGGCGGCGGGCGACGGCGTCTGGGCGCGGACCACGAAAACGGAAACCGCGACCAAGGCGGCGCAGCGGACGGCGAAGAGGCAGCGACGAGCGAGGGTGGTCATGGGCGGGCGGGATTGAGGGGAGTTGGGAGCGCAGGCGCGACGGCGGCCTTCGGCGCGGCGTGGATTCGCGGATACGGACGGCCGGCGATCAGTTTCTGCCCGTCGGAAAACCCTTCCGGCCGGCCGGCGAGGCGACGCACGAGGTGTGCGCGCCAGCGGGCGACGTCCGCCTCGCCCGCGGCGGACCCGGCGAGGTTCCGCTCTTCGCGCGGATCGGCGACGAGGTCGAAGAGTTGCTCGCGGCCGTGGGCGGGGCGCCAGATGTATTTCCAGCGGCCGTCGGTGAGCGCCTGGAAACCCTGCTCGGGGCTGTAGATCGGCGCGTGTTCGAAATGCAGCACGTCGCGGGTGCGCTGGGCCGGGTCGCGCAGAGTCGGCGCGAGGTTGCGGCCGTCGGCCGTCGCCGGGATCGGCACGCCGGCGAGCGCGAGGAGCGTCGGCATCACGTCCTCAAGGCCGGCGGGCTGGTGCGAGCGGGCGCCGCGGGCGAGACCGAGGGCGGGCGCGGCGGCGAAGAGGAGCGGGATGTTGCCGGAGCCTTCATAGGGCTCGCATTTCCGGAAATAACCGTGATCGCCGAGCATCTCGCCGTGGTCCGTGGTGAGCACGATCACCCACGGGCGGCCGGCGCGCTCGCTGCGGGCCTTGAAGTCGGCGACGAGCAAAGCGCACTGCTCGTCGAGGTGCTCGATCAGGCCGAAGTAGCCGGCCTGGGCACGGCGCAGCGTCTCGCCTTCGAGCAAAATGCGCGCGCCGGCTTTGTCGCCTTCGGGTTTGAGCGCGGTGCGGTCGACCCAGGCGCCCATGGCCTTGGGCGGCAGGTCGGCGTTGAGATACTTTTCGAACAAGCGCGCCGGCGGAAAAAGCGGCGGGTGCGGGGCGTAGAACGACGAGGTGAGAAACAGGGGCTGCGCGGCAGGCGTATCCGCGACGATCTCGCGCGAACGGCGCACGATCCAGGCCGTCGGGTGCAACTCCTCCGCGTGCGGCCACGGGGCGGCGGGCCAGCGGTTGTTGTCGAGGCGGAGGGTCGCGACTATGCCGCGGATGCCGCCGGCCGCGGGGAGTTTCGCCTTCAGTTCGCGGTCGTAGTCGTCGTCGGCGATGTAGGTCGACGCGAGGATCACGCGGCCGTAGCCGAGGGAATCGGTCGCGGGCACCTGGTGCATGTTGCGGCCGACGAGCGCGGTGGCGTATCCGGCGGCGGCGAGCACGGCGGGCAAGGTGGGCACGGTGATCGGCCGCGAGGCGTAGCCGATGATCCCGCTCGTCTGCGGCTCCTGCCCGGTGAGCAAGGCGTAGCGCGCGGGGATGCACGACGGCACCGTCGAGTAGGCGCGGCGGAAGAGCGTCCCGGCGGCGGCGAGCGCATCGAAGGTCGGGGTGCGCACGACCGGATGTCCGAGGACGGACAGCGCGTCGCCGCGCATCTGGTCGGGCATCAGCAGGAGAATGTCGGGGCGAGGCGAATTCGCGGCGGACGGCGCGGACGCCGGGGCCGCGGCTGCGGAAGGCACGAGCGCGACCGCGACCGCGAGCGCGACGCCCAGGCTCGCCCGGACGGCGGCACAGGCGCAGGCGACGCGCGACGCGGCGCGGCGGAGCAGGGAAACGGGGGCGTGTTCCGGCGGGGTGGCCAAGCGGGCGAAATCAATCGACCGGCCCCGAGACGCAGCAAGGCGAATCCCGGCGCGCTGAAATTTTCATGGCGTTTCATGCGGGGCGCGCGGCGTCCGCGTAAACCGCCGGGCAGGTTCGGGGTTTCCGGCAGGGGGGGGGGGGGGCCCCGCCCCCCCGCCCGGCCCA
>JBILLY010000294.1:0-5992 GCA_044375835.1 Opitutaceae bacterium | reverse complement strand
CCGCTCACCATCACCTCTCGCCCGGTGTGGCCCACCAACGCCGCCGAGCTCCGCATCGCCGAGAGCCTCGTCCTCCCGAAATTCGGCCTTCCGGCCGTTTCGACGCAGACCAGCGCCGAGGTGCTCTACCAGCAGTCGATCGCGACCACCGGCACCGCCAAACCCAGTGTCACCCTCCACGATCCGATCCGCGAAAAGACCTTCGCCCTCGGCGCGGCCAACCAACTCGCCGCCATCCCCGGCTCCGTGCTCCCCGCGCCCTACCAGGGTAAGATCTACTTCCAAGGCGTGCCGCCGCACCTCCAGGATCGTTTCTTCTTCGATGGCAGCCGCGGCGCCAAGGGAGCCCTCGTCCTCCTCGGCAAGTTCGTCGATGAGATCGCCGGCGAGGATTACCTCAACCTCAACGTCCTTAGCCCCGAGGACATCGACGCGCTCAAGGCCCTCTGCCTCGGCACCGACACGAACAAATCCAAATGGGACACCGCCATCGACGGCCTCGTCAGCAAGGTCGAGACCTTCGTCGAGGATCCCCTGCGGCCCGGCACCTTCAAGAGCAACGGCTCCCCCGTCTCCGTGGACAAATCGACCCTCGCGACGATCGCCGACTCCGACACCGCCGTGGTCAACTACGCCCTCACCGCCACCGGTTACGGCAGCGGCTGGGTCTCGATGATCTTCGGCAACGGCCGCGCCTTCACCCCCGAGGGCGAGCCCGTGAGCGTGGCCGTTTTCAAGGTCGCGCCCCGTCTCTACACCGGCGAGCTCAAGGTCCAGCCCTCCAGCAACCCGCTCGACGAGATGATCTCGCTGCGCCACAGCGGCGATTTCGCCGCCAAGCCCGGCGACTACGAATTCGAGTGGCGCTACGCCCCGCCGCAGGACGGCGTCGCCCCGCCGGTTTACACCTACGCGCTCACGCCGACGGACGCCACCACCTGGCGATTCGTCGCCAACCCCGCCGGCGCGCTCCCCACCTCCGCCGAATACACCGCCGCCCCCGCCGCCGTGACCGTGCCCCGCACCATGGCGATTCGCACCGACGCCGCGCGCCTCATCACCCGCCCCGCGCAGGTGGCCAAGGCGACCAACGCGCTCAATTTCTCGCCCAACCTACCGGCCCGAATCGTGTTCAGCGCCACGCTGAGCGACACCAACGCCGGCTTCGTCCTCTACGTCAACGGCGCCGCCGCGCTCGCCTACCAGGCGCCCGCGCCGTTCACCAACGCCCTCCCCACCCCCGGCTTGGTCAACGGCGGCCTCGCCCTGCAATTCGAGCTGGACGAAAATAACTTCCAGGTCGGCGACAACACCCTCGAGATCGCCCTCTTTACCTCTTCCGCCACGAACGCCACCAGCAGCGTCAACTTCCGCTTCGATTACTCCACCGAGACCGACCGCGTGGCCGTCGCCGGCTCGCCGTGGCTCACGCCCAACGGCCCGCTTTCCAATCAGGTCACCGTCGGCGGCTCCCCCACCGCCCCGCTCGGCAGCCCGCTCCTCGTGATGACCGACAATTACTTCACGATGCGCTACCGGCCGAGGATCAACAAAGGCAACATCCTCGCCACCGGCTCCAATCAAGACGCCGTCGCCTGGTCCCGCTGGATGCCCGCCAAGCTCGTCGAGGGCTGGATCAAGCGCGTCCTCGCCGGCATCAACCCCTTCAACCAGCGCCTCACCGATCTCTACAACAACGCCGTCAACACCGACGTCTCCCTCCTCACCCAGGCCGGCAAGCGCTGGGAGGGCAACATCTCCCTCAACCTCGCCAACATCGATCAGTTCGGCCTCATCGAAATCTACGAGACCGTCCTGAATCGCGGGAAAAACATCTCCATCGACTCCGGCTACGACTACGGCCCCGCCAACGACGCCCTCCTCCTCGCCGCCGGCTACCTCAACGATCTCTACACCCTCCTCGGCAACGAGGCCTACGCCGACGCCGCCAACCCCACCATCTCCGTGGACGACACCGGCTCCGCCACCGAGGTGAACACCTCGCGCTTCTCCTTCGAGGGCCAGGTCAAGAGCGTGCTCGACGAGGAACTCGCGCTCCTCCGCGGGCGCGACGATTTCCTCGCGCCCGGCGTCATCGTCACCCCCGCCTACAATCGCCTCTATTGGAACTACACCCGCGGCATCAATTCCGGCGAGGCCCTCTACGCGGTGAATTACAACATCCGCGAGAAGGCCGGCAGCTCCACCGCCGACGGCAAGATCGACGCCGCCGACGCCTACCGCATGTTCCCCCAGGGCCACGGCGACGCCTACGGCCACTACTTGACCGCGCTCAAGGGCTACACGCGCCTCCTCCAGAACAACAACTTCACCTGGACCCCGCGCAGCGAGGCCGTCACCGTCCTCGGCCAAGCCATCCAGATCGACTACTTCGACGAGCGCAAATTCGCCGCCGCCGCCCTCAACATCGCTCGCACCGCCCAGCAGGTCATCGGGCTCACGCACCGCCAGGCCTACAAGGACAACCCCTCCCTCGGCTGGGGCCACTACGCCGACGGCGCCACCAACCCCAACACCGGCATCCAGCGCCACTGGGGCGTCGATGAGTGGGTGGCGCGCGCCGCGCAGGGGTCCTATTTCAACTGGATCGTGGGCAACGCCATGCTCCCCGATGTGGACAACAATCCCCAGCACACCGGCGTGCAGGTCATCGACCGCACCACCGTCCCCGAGCTGAGGGAGCTACCCGTGCTCGGCGAGGATTTCCAGACCCGCCTCGACAACGTCAACGCCCACCTCAATCCCCTCGGCCTCAGCCCCTCCGCCATCGCGTTCGACATCTCCGCCGCCGAGCTCAAGTCCGGCAAATCCCACTACGAGCAGATCTACGAGCGCGCCCTCCGCGCCGTGCTCAACGCCAAGGGCTCCTTCGATCAGGCCGCCCGCATGACCCGCCTCCTCCGCAATCAGGAGAACCAGCTCTCCACCTCCACCGATGCCATCGACGACCAGGAGGGCGCGTTCACCGATTCACTCACCGAACTCTACGGCACGCCTTACCCGGCCGATGTCGGCGCGGGCAGGACCTACGCCCAGGGCTATACCGGCCCCGACTTGCTCCGCTGGTTCGTGATCGATCGCGCCACCGATCTCATCGACTCCGCCGCCGTCGTCAGCGTCTCGGCGCGCGTGCCGGTGAACTTCAAGTCCTTCACCGCCTTCGCCGCCGCCGCCGTCGACACTTTCTACCGGTCTTCCTCGAGCCAGGATTTCGCCGTCAAGACCGTCAATGTGCAGCCCGATCGGGTCGCCCAATACGCCGATGTGTGGTTTGCCGACAAGGGCCCCGCCGGCTCCCGCCGCGTGATCGGCACGCTCCAGCAGGCGCTCGGCGACTTTCAGGTCGAGTTCCTCGCCTTCCGCGGCCTCGTCGATTCGACGAAGGTCAAGCAGGAGACCTTTGCTCGCTCCTACGCGCTCTTCCAGGAAATGGTCACCGCGCGCTTCGCGACGGTCACCCGGCAGAATCAAGCCGATGCCCTCATCAAGAGTTTCGCGCAGGTGCAGCAACAGCTGAACCGGCATGGTAACAACATGATCGCCAGTGGCAGCGCACTGGCCGATGTTTCCCATGGCGTCGCCGAGATGATCCCCAAGGTCGTCGGTCTGGCCACCGACGCGACCTCCAGCGTGCGCGGCGGCATCCTCCTCGCGGCCACCGCGGCTTTCAACATCCTCCAAGTTGGCGGTCAGGCGGCACTGAACGACGCCGCCTACCAGGACCAGAACATCCTCGAGGAGGAGCAACGGTTGGCGAAGGACCTTGAAGCCATCGGCTTCAGCTACGCCCAAAAGCAGTTCGCGCTCGAATACGAAATGCAGTATCGCGAGCTCGTCTCCGCCCACTTCGAGCTCGCCGCGCAGGCCGCCGCCATCCAGCGCGCCTCGGAAAACGTCCGCAACCTCATCGCTGCCGGCGAGAAACTCCAGGCCGACCGCGAAACCTTCCGGCAGCGCGCCGCCGCCGTCGTCCAGGGCTACCGCACGAAGGACATCACCTTCCGCACGTTCAGGAACGAGGCCCTCGAGCAATACCGCTCCCTCTACGATCTCGCCGCGCGCTATACCTACCTCGCCGCGAAATCCTACGACTACGAGACCGGCCTCCTCGGCTCCACCTCCGGCCAGTCCGCCATCAACGCCATCGTCGCCTCCCGCGCCCTCGGCGATCTCACCGGCGGCCAGCCGCAGGCCACCGTCAGCACCCTCGGCGACGCCGGCCTCGCCGGCACCATGGCCCGTCTCCAATCCGACTGGTCCGTCGCCAAGCCGCGCCTCGGCATCAACAACCCCGATCAGAACGGCACGCTCTTCTCCCTCCGCCGCGAACTCTTCCGCGTCTTGCCCGACGCCAGCGGCGACACCGCGTGGCAGCAGACCCTCGAGCAGCACATCATGGCCAATGTCATGGCCGACCCCGACGTCGCCGCCCACGCCCGCAACCTGAAGAAGCCCGACGGCTCCGCGGTGCCCGGCATCGTCATCCCCTTCAGCACGACGATCCGGCACGGCTACAACCTTTTCGGCCTGCCCTATGCCGCCGGCGACCACAACTACTCGCCCTCCAACTTCGCCACCAAGATCTACTCCGTCGGCACCGTCCTCCGCGGCTACGTCGGCATGGATCCCTACGCCGCCGGCACGCCCAACGCCGGTAGCCCCAACTCCACCGCGGCCAACGCCCTCGGCGCCACGCCCTACGTCTACCTCATCCCGGTCGGCACCGACTACCTGCTCGCCCCGCCGCTCGGCGATACCGGCGCGGTGCGGGCCTTCGACGTGCGCGATCAGGCACTCCCCTTGCCCTTCAACCTCGGCGCGACCGCCTTCTCGAGCACGCAGTTCTTCAACGCCAACGGCACGCTCAGCGAGGCGCCGTGGATCCTGCGCAAGCACCAGGCCTTCCGCCCCGTGAACGATCCCGCGTTCTTCTACGGCACGGTGCCCGCCGAGTTCACCAGCTCGCGCCTCGTCGGCCGCAGCGTGTGGAACAGCGGCTGGAAACTCGTCATCCCGGCCTACGCCCTGCTCAACAACGAGACCGAGGCCCTCAACCGGTTCGTGGCCTCCGTGAAGGACATCGAGCTGTTCCTCCGCACCTACAGCCACTCCGGCAACTGACCGCGCCCGCCGCCTCCCCGCCATGTGCTTCCCGCTCCGCTCCCTCGCTTCCACGCTCACGGCCGCGTTCGTCCTCGCCGGCGCCGCCGCGACCGCGCCGGCCCAGGAAGGCCGCTCGCGGCCGGTCGGCTACCTCGTGCAGACGATCCCGTCGGGCCAGACGCGCTCGTTCTCCGTGCCGTTCGACGCGGACCTGTCGAGCCAGGCCCACACCGCGGGCAAACTCACCGCGGTCGGCGCCGACCATGTGGAAAACTCCGCCGCCGCTTGGCCGGCCGGCGCCTTCTCGGGCGCCGACGCGCCGTATTTCCTGCGCCTGACCTCCGGCGTGCACGCGGGCCGCACCTTCCGCATCACCACGCCGGCCAACACCGCCACGCGCCTCTACCTCGCCGACGACGGCCTCGGCCTCGCCTCCCTCGGCATCGAGTCCGGCGCCGCCGGCGCGCGCTACGAGATCGTGCCCGGCGATACGCTCGCGACGTTCTTCGGCACCGGCGCGGACCTGGTCGTCCACGGCGCCGCCGATCCGCTGCAGGCCGACATCGTGCAGGTGTGGGGCGGGGCCGCGTGGTTGAATTTCTACTACAACACCGCCTGGGCCCGCTGGGCGCGCGACACGGACGTTCAGGCCGATCCCTCGCGCAACAGTTTCCTCCTGCGCTCGGACCGCGGCCTGATGCTCACGCGGCGCGGCGCCACGCCGCTGGAACTGGCCGTGATCGGCCGCGTGCTCGCGACGCCGCAGCGCGCGGTGCACTCGCGCACGGAAAACTCGCTCACCTTCCTCGCCACGATGCAGACCGGCGACGTCACGCTCGGCGGGCTCGCGCTGCAGTCCGGCACCCGC
>JBILLY010000295.1:0-5992 GCA_044375835.1 Opitutaceae bacterium | reverse complement strand
AGATGTTGCCGAATTCCTGGAGGGCGAAGAGGCGGGCACCGTGGGCGGAGTCCTTGAACTGGTAGGCGGTCGTCTGGTGGATCGGGACGGCGCGGGAGCCGGTGGCGGGATCGGCGACTTGGCCGGCGTGCAATTGGAGAGTTTCGAAGCGCATGGCGGGAAGGTGCGGAACGGACGGGGTTGAGGGATGAACGCGGCCGGAGCGACGGCGCCGGCGCGCGGGGCTGGTATGTCCTCGGCGCGAGCCGGGCAAGTCAAGCGGACGCGCGGCCGTGCGGCCGCGAGGCGCGAGGCGCGAGGCGGCAAAGTGCGCAGCGACCGGCGCGAGGTGCGGCGGTGCGACCGTGGTCGCGAACGGCGGCGCCGGGTCAGGCGGCGGACGACGGGGGGGATTGGCGCACGAGCTCGATGGCGATCGCGGCGGCGAGGCGGGCGTTGTGCAGGACGAGCTCGATGTTGGCGGCGAGAGAGCGGCCGGCGGTCAGTTCGAAGATGCGCGCCAGGAGGAACGGGGTGACGGCTTTGGCGGCGAGGCCGCGCTGCGTCGCCTCGGCGAGGGCTTGCTCGATGAACGGCGTGATGACCTCGCGCGGAATCTCGGCGGCGGCGGGGATGGGATTGGCCACGAGCTGGCCGCCGGGCAGGCCGAGGCGCGCGCGCATGCGGTGGGCGGCGGCGATCTCGGCGGGGGAATCGAGCCGGAGTGGGGCGGGGAGGCCGGAGGAGCGCGACCAGAAGGCGGGAAACTCGTCCTGGCCGACGGCGATCACGGGGACGCCGAGGGTTTCGAGGACTTCGAGGGTTTTCGGCAGATCGAGAATGGCCTTGGCGCCGGCGGATACGACGGAGACGGGCGTGGCGGCGAGTTCGCGGAGGTCGGCGGAGATGTCGAAGGAGTGTTCGGCGCCGCGGTGGACGCCGCCGATGCCGCCGGTGGCGAAGACGCCGATGCCGGCGAGGCGGGCGGCGATCATCGTGGCGGCGACGGTGGTGGCGCCGGTGCGGCCGGAGGCGACGCAGACGGCGAGGTCGGCGCGGGAGAGCTTCATCACGCCGGCGGCGCGGCCGAGGGTGTCGAGTTCCGCGTCGGTGAGGCCGATATGGATACAGCCGGCGAGGACGGCGATGGTGGCGGGCACGGCGCCGGCGGAGCGGACGGCGGCCTCGACGCGGCGCGCGGTTTCCACGTTCCGCGGCCAAGGCATGCCGTGGGTGATGATCGTCGATTCGAGGGCGACAAGCGGGAGGCCGGCGGCGCGGGCGGCCGCGACCTCGGGGGAAAAGGCGAGCGGGAGAGTCATGCGCGGAAGAGACGGGACGGAGGTGCGGCGGACGGAGCGGAGGCGCGGGGCGCGGGGGAGCGGACCGCGGCGGGCGGGCGGGGCGGGGGATGTTTCACGAGCCGAGCTCGCCGGCGATGTGGGCGCGGGCCGCAGCGAGCGCGGCGGCGAGGGCGGTGGGGCGATCGGCGCCGCGCACTTCGGCGGCGATGTGGCCGGCCATGAAGGTGTCGCCGGCGCCGGTGACGCGGCGCACGACGACGGGAGGCGGGGCCGCGGAGACCAGGTCGGCGCCGCGGCGGCCGTCGCAGGCGGCGGCGGGGCCGGCGGTGACGAGCACGCGGGAGGCGCCGCGGGCGAGCAGGCCGCGGGCGGCGGAGGTGGAATCGGGAAACGTCTCGCCGCAGAGGAGGCCGGCTTCCTCGAGGTTGACGTAGAGGGTGGCGCGCGGGTGGCCGAGGAGCGGGCGCAGGCGCTCGGCTTTGCCGGGGCTGGCCGGGGCGACGCGGAGGTCGGCGGCGGCGAAGAGCGGGGAGCGGGCGATCTCGGCGAGGAGCGCGGGCGTGAGATTGCCGTCGACGGCGGCGATGCCGGACCACGGGCGCGCGGCGGTGGCGAGGCGGCCGTCGGCGAGCGGTTGCAGAATGAGCGCGCCCGCGGCCTCGAGCGAATGGGCGTCGGCGACGGCGGCGACGAGGCCGCGCGGGTCTTCGATGGCGAGGTAGCGGTCGGTCGGGAGCGCGGCGGTGCGGTGGAGGTGTGCGGTGGCGAGGCCGAGACGGGTGCAGGCGGCGACGAGATCATCGCCTTCGGGGTCGAGGCCGACGACGGAGAGGAGGGCGGGAGCGAGACCGGCGCGGCGGAGGGCGACGGCGATATTGAGGGCGACGCCGCCGGGCGTGCGCACGATGCGGCCCGGGACATCGGCGCCGGGTTTCATCGGGAGTTCGGTGCGGCCGAGGATATCCCAGAGGACGGCGCCGAGGCAGAGGGCGTCGGGCGGAGAGGAGGACATGCGGCGGAAGGAATTGGCGGATGCGCGGGCGCGAGGCCATCGGAATGCGCGCGAGGGGGGCGAGCGGGCGCGGGTTGTGAATGCGGCGAGGCGGGCGGGACAGAGCGTGCGACGCGATGAGCGAGGGCCGCGGGTAAGGGCGGACGGCGGATGCCGGCTCGCGCGGCGAGCGGCCGGGCGGGGGCGATGGGGCCCGAGAGCGGACGGAGCGAAGACACGCCCAACGGGCGGGGAGGCGGCTATTTTTGCGCGGCGCGGTAGGCGCGCACGGCTTGAGCCAGGGTCTGAGCCTCGGGGTGATCGCGCTGCAGGCGGAAGCCGGCGGCGACGAGGAGACAGGCGGCGACGAGGGCGGGCCACCAGGTGCGACGGATCAGCCGGCCGGCCCAGTTGCCAAGCGTGTGACGCTGGCGCAGGCGCCACACGACGGTGCCCGCGAAGACGGACTCGAATGCGACTTCGAAGAGGAGCGCGTAGCCGCCGACGAGATAGAAGAGGCCGCTGATCAGCAGGCCGACCGCCGCGATCGCGACGATCACGAGGCAGCCTTCGCCAGCGTCGGGCGTAGCGGGAAGATCAATGCCGTCGATACCCCAGTTCGAGGAACGAGAACGGCCCCGTCGGCGGGCTTCAATTCGGCACCAGACTCCGACGAGGGCGACGAATGCGCCGTAGGAGACCACGGCGGCAATGGCGTAGCGGGCCGGGATCGAAGTCAGGCCGCGGGAGAGCAAAAACGAACTGCAGGCCCAGCCGCTGAGCCACATCCCGAGGAAAATAAGCGGCGGGGCCAAGATCGGCGGGCGGTTGCGAACGCCCTCCTCGACGTAGCGCCGGCGCGCGCGCTCTGCCTCATCTTCGTTCCAAGTCATCGGGCCGGACGCCGCGCGAGCGAGAGGAAATTCGGTGCAGGTATCCGAGGTGAGTTTGTCATGGCGCGATCCGCGGTCTGAGCAGCGGGGACGACGGAATGCAAGGGGCGGAGGAGGCGCAATGGGTTTTGAACCCTGCGAAGGATGCGGAGTCGGCCGGGAACGTGCAGGGAGTGACCCACGGTCGGCCGGCGAGGCGCGCGGCAACCGAGGCCGGGGCGTGGCGCGGGCCTCGGCCCGGAAGCGGCCGGTCGTTGCGGGTGCCGGAAAACTCGGGAGCTTCGGCGTCGAGGCGCGGGCGCCGGGAAACAATCGACCCTCGCGGCGGGGGGCCGGCGAGGGTCGGTGGTGTTGCGGCACGCGGGCCGCGATCAGGGGGCGGCGTGGGGCCGACCGCGGCGGGCGGTCAGAAGTTGAACTGGTCGATGTTGGCCTTGTTGAAGAGGAAGGGCTTTCCGAGGAGGATGTTGTCGCCCTCGATTTTGAAGGTGCCGAGGGAGCCGGCTTTGAATTCCTTGGCGCCGGGCTTGAGGGTGCCCTTGGCGAGGGCGACGCCGGCCTGAATGGTGAGGTAGCCGAGGTCGCCGGTGTTCCAGAGGATGACGGTGTCGGTCACGCCGGCGTGGACGTAGCGCTTGTTTTCGTTGGGGAGGCCGAGGCCGATGACTTTGACCTGGCCGGTCTTGCCGGCCTGCTTGACGGCTTCGGCGGCGCCGGGGACGCCGGGGGAGCAGATGGCCATGATGAGTTTGAGTTTCGGGTTGGCGCTCATCATCGCGGTGGCCTCGGACTGGGCCTTGTCCTTGAGGTCGTCGCAGGGGCGGACGGCGACGAGCTTCATCTTGGGATACTTTTCCTTGAGGCGGGCCTCGATGTGCTTCTGCCACTCGCGTTGGTTGGCGGCGGTGAGGGTGGCGACGATCATGCCGAACTCGCCCTCGCCGTTGAGGAGGCGGGCGGCCTCGTCCATGAGCGCGTAGCCGATGCCCTCGGGCGTGGCCTGGTTGACGAAGAAGGAGCGGGCGTCGGGGAGGGCGTCGGCGTCGTAGGTGAGGACCTTGATGCCCTGCTTCCGGGCCTTGCGGAGGGCGGTGGAGATGCCCTCGCGGTTTTCGGCGGCGACGGCGATGACATCGACGCCGAGGGTGATCCAGTTTTCGACGATCTCGTTTTGCTTGGCGGCGTTGGAGTCGGTGGGGCCGTCGAAGAGGAGTTCGACGCCGAGTTCCTTGGCGGCTTTTTCGGCGCCGGCCTTGCAGGAGATGAAGTAGGCGTTGCCTTTGGACTTGGGGAGGAAGGCGACGACGAGTTTGGAGTTGTCGGCGGCGACGGTGCGGGCGGCGAGGCCGAGCAGGAGGGCGCCGGCGAGGGCGAGACGGAGGAGGAGTTTCATGGGGAAAAAGGGGTCAGGGGGCGGAGGCCAAGGGCGTGGTCGCGGCGGGCGCGGGGGCGCGGCGTGGGCGGAGTTGGGACAGGAGTTTCGGCAAGACGCTCCCGGCGAGGGCGAGCAGAAGCAAGGCGCCGGTGAGGAGGCCGGACATTTCCTCGGCGGCGTTCATGCGCATGACGACGGGCAACGTGGCGAGGCCGCTCTTGAGGACGGCGATGGCGGCGACGCCGAGGAGCGTGCCGTGGATGCTGCCGGTGCCGCCGAAGATGCTGGTGCCGCCGAGGACGACGGCGGTGATGGCGAAGAGTTCGTAGCCGGTGCCGGCGTCGGCTTTGGCCTGGCCGAGGCGGGCGGTGTAGATGATGGCGGCAAGGGCGGCGATGACGCCGGCGGCGATGTAGGCGGAGGCGAGACGGCGGTTGACGGGCAGGCCGGCGTAGCGGGCGCCCTCGGGGGCGAAGCCGATGGCGCGGAAGGCGCGACCGTGGGTGGTGCGGTGGACCCAGATCCACATGGCGGCGGCGACGGCGAAGAAGAGCCATGCCTGCGTAGGCAAACCGAGCCAGCGCTCCTGGCCGAAGAAAAGGAAGCTCGCGGGGAAATCGGTGTAGGTGATCGAGCCGCGCGTGATGGCTTCGGCGAGACCGCGGAAAAGGGAGAACGTGCCGAGCGTGACGATGAGCGGCGGCAGTCGGAGGGCCGTGATGAGGGCGGCGTTGAGTGAGCCGCCGATGCCGCCGAGGACGAGCGTGAGGGCGGCGGCGACGGGCAGCGGCAGGCCGGCGTCGTGCCAGAGCTTGCCGAAGAGAATGGCGCAGAGGCCGAGCATCGAGCCGACGCTGAGGTCGATGCCGGCGGTGATGATGATGGGCGTAAGGGCGAGGGCGAGCAGGCCGATTTCGCAGGAGTGGCGGAGGATGTCGAACTGACGGTCGAGCGTGCCGAAGCCGACGGTGACGCCGCGGCGATTCACGGAGGTGCCGGCGAAGTAGAAGAAGACCCAGAGCGCGATCAGCACGTAGAGCAAAATCATCTCGTGGCTGAGCAGGCGGGCGCGCCACGGGCGGGCAGGCGAGGCGGGGGAAGGCGAGGGCGGGGAGGCAGGCATAGGAACCGCTAATTTTCGCTGATCGGCGCTAATTGAGCGGGGCGGAAATAAACTCCGAGAGGATGAAGCGGTTCCATTGGAGGCCGTCCTTGTTTCCGAAGTTGATCAGGTAACCGACGGGGCGGCGGGTAAGGCGGAGGTAGTTGATGACTTGCGCCTCGTGTTCCGGAGCGAGGGTCGAAACCGCCTTTAGTTCCACGACAAGACAGCCGAAAACAAAAAGATCGGGCACATATCGCTTCTTCAATTCGCGGCCCTTGTAGTAGGCGCGCAGTTCCTGCTTCGAGGCGACGGGGATTCTGCGGAGGTCCAATTCGATTTCCATGC
>JBILLY010000500.1:0-4257 GCA_044375835.1 Opitutaceae bacterium | reverse complement strand
TTCTTCACCGTCGCGAGCGCGAGCTGCAGATCGGCTTCGTTGGTGCCGGCGAGGACGATGTTGTGCGCGTCGTGGCCGACGCTGCTCGCGACCGCGCCGTCTTTCAGGCCGAAATCCCGCAAAAGGCCGTGCCCTACGCCGCCGTTTTTGCCGTGCCGCTCGACGACGGTCAGAAAGCAAAGGTCCTGCCGCGCGAAGTGCTCCGACCACGACGCCGCCGGCGGCAGGTCGAGGTGATCGTGGGCCGTGAGGATCCCCGGCGGCACCAGCCGGATCACGTTGGCGGTCACCGGTTCGGCCGGCAGCGCGGGCGTGAGGGCGACCTTTTTCGGCAGTTTCACCGTCCGGTAGGCCGCCTGCGGGTAGCGGTAGCGGCGGGTCATCGCGCGCTCGAGCACGGGGGTGACTTTGCGCCGGTCGACCACGAGTTCGCCGCCATACCAGGTGCTCTGCACTTCGAGCGCATCGTTCAGCAACACCACGTCGGCCCGGCGCGCCGGCGCGAGCCCGCCGAACTCGCCGTCGAGCGCATAGCGCGTGGCCGGATGCAGCGACCCGAGGCTCCACGCCGTCGTGGTGCCGAGCCCGGCCGCGACCGCCTGCCGCACCACCCAATCCATGCCGAACAGAAAAAGGTCGTCCGCGTCGCGGTCGTCGGTGCACACGCAAACACGCTTGGGATTCGCGCCGAGTTCCGTCACGGCCTTGATCGCCTGCGGCAGCGAGTGCCAGGGCGTGAGCGGGTTGCCGCCGCGCAGGAAAATCCACACGCCGTTCTCGAGGAAGTCGTTCGCGATCTCCCGGTCGATCGACTCGTGCGTGTCGGTGATGCCGCTGGCCGCGCCCGCCGCGACGAACTCGCGGCCGTAGATATGGCCGCACACCGGCCGGCCGCGCTTCAGCGCCGCCGCGAGGATCGCGTGGCTCCGCTCATCGCCCATCGCCACGCTGATGTAGTCCATCTTCTCGCCCAGGGCCGCCGCCTCCGGCCAGCGGTCGAAGATGCCGCCGATCTTGTCCGCCGTGAGGTCGCCGCCCGCGGTTTCGAGCGCCGCGTTGGTCGCGGGCACCGTGCTCGGAACGGTAAGGTAGATCGAAAGCGGCGCGCGCCGCGCATCCTCGAGCATCCACTCGATCCCCGCGACATCGCACACGTTGCCGATCTCGTGGCTGTCGCAGAACACCGTCGTCGTGCCGTTGAGCAACGCCGCCTCGGCGAAGGCGCACGCCGTCATCATGCTGCTCTCGATGTGCACGTGCGGATCGACGAGGCCGGGAGCGACGATCCCGCCGCGAGCATCGTAGACGCGGGTCGCGGCCTGCTTGAACTTCGCCGCTTTGAAGGCTCCCGCCGGTTTCACCACCGCGATGCGGCCGCCCTTGATCCAGAGTTCGCGGTCGCGGTGGATGCGCTCGGTGTAGGTCGAGAGCACGCGGGCGCCGGTGATCACCAGATCCGGAGCCGCGCGCCCCATCGCCACGGCGGCGAGCGTCCGGGTCATCGTGTGCAGGGGAGCGACGGAGAAGCGGGTCAACATGCGGGGAAACAAGCAGCCCGCGCGCCGACGTGCGAAACCAACTCGCTTTTCCCGGCCGGGCGGGAGCGCCCCCGCCGCGCGCCCGCCCCCTTACAATCCTTCGTAAAGCGCCGCCAACTGCAGCAGGAGCGCCTCGAGTTCGGCGTAATACTTCGCCTCGGGGAGCTTGGCTTTGCGCCCGCGCAATTCGGTGATCTGCAGCTCGAGGCCGTCGCGTTTGGCCCGCACCTCCGGCGCGAGTTGCCGCTCGGCGGCGCTCCGGACGAGGTGGAACTGGTGCGCCCGCGTCCCGTCGAGTTCCGCCCCGTCGCGGGCACGCTTCGTCGCGACCACGCCGCGGAACCAGTCGGCCGGGGTGCCGAGGCCGTCGCCGTTGTCGTCGAGCAGGGCGTGCTCGGTCGCGAGCCGGCCCTCCGACTTGTAGAATTCAAGCGTGCGGTGCGACGCGCTGAGAAACGACTCCAGCAGCGAGATCTGCCCGTCCTTGTCGAGGTCGCTCTTGGGATCGGGCAGCGCCTCGGCGAGAAACTTCCCGAACCGCGCGTAGTTCTGTTCGTTGCCGCTGCGCGTCGCGCTCACGACGACGCGGCCGGGCGTCGCCAACCGGGCCAGAAACGGCGCGCTCGACGACGTCGTGTCGATCACCGCCAGCGGGCGCCGGAACGGCTTGAGCCAGGCCGCCAAGTCCACCGAGCCCAGGTCCGGTCCGCGCAGATTGAACTTGGCCTCCTTGCCGTCGAAGGTCCCATGCCCGACCAGCACGAGCCACAACTCGGCGCCGCCCTCCTTGGCCTCCGCCGCGAGCGCCGCCTCGAGGCGCGCGCGATCCGTGAGACCGTCGGCGCTCTCCGGGGCGCCCTCGCCGATGGCGACGTGCTTCGCCTTGGCCTCGGCGCTCACCTTGGCCCAGGCCTCGACCTGCAGCTTCAGGTCGCCGGCAAACTCCGCGTCGCCGGGCGCGCCGGCCACCACGATCACGGTTGCGGTCTGCGCGACCGCCACGGACCAAGCGACCACGAGACCGAGGGTAAAAACGAATGATCGAACCGTGCGCATGGCAAAATTGTTACCGCCCGACGTCGACACCGGCATGATGGATCCTCGGCGCCCCTGGCCGATTGGTGCCGCCGTCATTTGGCACCGCCGTCCCTTGGTCATGCGGTCCCGGCGTCACGGCATTCCTTTCCACCGGCGCAGGCCCCACTCGGCGAGCAGGCACGCGAGCGCAAAACCGAACAACAACGGCGTGTGCCATGCGGGATACGACCACGTCTCCATCACCGGCGCCCGCAGGTCGGGCAGTTTTTTGGCAAACGACTCCAGATCCGCGGCCGCGACCACCTGTCCGCCGGTCTTGCGCGCGATCTCCTCGAGCAAGGCCGTGTTGGGCGCCAGCGAGCGGAATTCTTCCGCCGCGAGGTCCGAACTCCAGCCGGCCTCGCCGCGACCGAGATCGGCGCCGGCGTTGTTCTTGACCGTCGCCACCGCGCGGAAACCGCCCGTCTGGCGCGGGACATACGTCGCTTGGTAAAGCCCCGGCTCGGTGAGCGCCGGTTCGGCTTCGAGCTTCAGCGTCGTCCCCGCCGCGCCGGCGGTGCCTTCGAAAACAACCGGTTCCACCTCGATCGTCACCGCCGCATCGTCGACCGGCTGGAATTTCTCGTCGCGCACGCGGGTCTGGATGCGCACCGCGCCGTTGGCATCGCCCGCGATCGGCTCGACCGTGGTCTGCACGCGCAGGGGCACGTCGGAGATCAGCCAGCGCACCATCTGCCGCCAGGCGCGGTTCATGTCCGCCATCGCCGCGGCGTCGTTGAAGCCCCAGCGCCACAGGTCGCCGACCATCAGCGCCGCCGTGCGGCCGCGGCCGAAGCGCTGCACCGCCAGCGCCGGGTGCTCGCCGCCGCGCTCGTCGCGGACGTTGGCGATGGCGCTCGCGCCGGGCTTGAGCGCCCGCACGCGGTTGAACACCTCGAAGCCCTTCATCTGCTCGATGCGCAGGCGCTCGTCGGCCTCGGTGTCGCGCAGGCGCGCCCAGGGTTGCAGCCAGCCTTCGCGGCCGAGCTGGAACTGCACTTTGCCGAGCGGCTCGGCGTGCTCGTCGTCGAGATCCAGATACACCGGCAGCATGTCGCCGACGGGTGTGCGCAGATACTTGCCCTCGCGGAAACTCTCCATGCCGCCGAGCATCAGCAGGCCGCCGCCGCGCTCGCCGACGAACCGCTGCAGCAGCTGCGCCTGGTCGGGCGTGAAGAATTCCGCCTCGAGGTCGTCGAGAATCACGGCGTGATAGCCGTAGAGATCCTCCGGCGTGCGCGGAAAACCCGCGCGCAGTTCGAGTTCGTCGCGGGTGTTGAGCCGAATCAGCACGGGCTGGTCGTAGCGCTGCACCTCGTCGGGCGATTGGTTGCCGAAGCCGCGGAACAGCGGATTGCTCGTCTCGCCGGCCCGGCCGCGGAAGTCGAATTTCGGCTCCCGCTTGGCGACGCGGATGAGCGCCACGAGCTGCACCTGTTCGTCCTCGGCGATCGCGCGATTGAAGAACTTGAATTCCCAGTTCGGCCGGCCCGACACGTAGAGCACGCGGAAAGGCCCCTGCCCGCGGTCCACCGCGATCACGCGGCGGTTGTTCGCGAGCGTGGCTTCCTCCCCCGCCGACACGGTGGCCGCCCCCTCGGCGGCGCCCGCCGCCGGCGCCTTCGGTTGTTCCGGGCCGTTG
>JBILLY010000290.1:0-6034 GCA_044375835.1 Opitutaceae bacterium | reverse complement strand
CGGGGCGGGCGGACATGGGACGAGCGAGGCGGAGCGGGCGCGGGGTGCCAAGACGCAAGGCGCGGGCGGCGGGGCGCGGCGCGCAGAGGTGGCGGCGGCGGGCGGGCGGGCGACACGGCCGGGCGGCGGGGCGCGGGCAGGCGCCGGGGGCGCGGCCGCCGGTCAGGGCGGCAGGTGGGAGAGGTGGAAGATGAAGACGGAGTGGTGGTCCTCCGGGCCGCCGCCGGCGTGGAAGGCGGCGACGCCGCGCTGCATCAACTCGGACCAGCGCGGGTGGAGACGGTATTTGCGGCGCTCGTTGCGGGAGACGCAGACGTAGGTGCCGCCGAGTTGGCGGGCGACGGCGAAATCGGCCTGCTCGTAGAGGCGGCGAAGGAGATCGCCGCGGTCGTCCTGGCGGTAGGGATTGGAGTCGCCGTAGATGCCGGCGAGCGTGGGCAGGCCGGCGAGCGGGGTGACGAAGTGGAGGGTGTTGTAGGCGGCGGTGACGACGAGATCGCCGGGGCGCTCCACGGCGTCGAGCCAGGCGGCGGCAGCCATGCCGTTGCGCTCGAAGAGGAGGATCTTGCCGTGCGGGCGGGCGAGGACGTTGGCGTAGAAGCCGTAGGTGTGGGGCACGACGCACAGCAAAACGAAGAAGGTCCAGAGCGCGTGGGAGAGCCAGGCGCGGCGCGAGCCGAGCCAGCGGGCGGCGCCGAGGGCGATGACCAGAGCGAGCCCGAGGTTGAGGTAGAGGACGAACTTGTTGCTGTCGCCCCAGAAGAAACTGTAGCGGTAAAAATTGATGACGGCGAAGGCGCCGAGGGTGACGGCGAAGAACCAGCGCCAGCGGAGCAGAAAGGCGCGACCGGCCGCCGCGGCGCCGGGCGCGGCGACGGCGGCGGGGCGCCACCACGCGAGGGCGGCGAAGACGGCGCCCCAGCCGAAGAAGTCGCCGTTGACGAAAAACCAGAAGACGGGGCGGCGGAGCCAAGCCGGCACGGCGCCGAAATCGCCGAGCGGCATCGAGCGGGTGGCGTCCCACTCTGACCAAGCCGGATGGGCCGGCGGGCCGTAGGCGCCGAGGTAGAGCAATTGCAGCACGCCGAGGGCGAGGAACGGGAGCCAGCGCGACCAGCGGCGCGCGAAGTCGGCGGCGGCGCGCACGAGCAGGGGGACCGCGCAGGCGGCGAGCACGGCGAAGGACACGATGTGCGCGAACGGCAGCAGGCAGACGGCGGCGAACACCTCGGGGGCGCGCCGGCGGTCGCCGGGCGGATCGGCCGCGGGACGGCCGAAACACGCGTGCAGCACGAGGAGCGCGACGGGCAGGGCGAAGACGAGGCCGCGCTGGGGCTCGAGGAGATTGGTCAGCATCGCCTCGAAGTTGAAGTAGGGGAAAAAGAAGAGCCCGTAGAACGGGGTCTCCGGCCGGTAGAACGGCGGCTGCAGCCAGAGCCAGTGGAGCAGGTTCAGGAGCGCGGGGTTGAGGAAAAAGAAGAGGAGCGCGGCGAGGAAAAGCCAGCGCGGCGGCAGGCGTAACCATTTTTCAAGGACAGCCCAGAACGCGCCGACGAGGACGACGGCGCCGACGACGTTCATGAGCCACATGGCCTCGAGGGCCGGGAGACCGAGGGTCGCGAGGTGGGCGACGAAGAAGTCGGCGAGGAAGTGGTATTTCAGCGGATACGGCGCCATGTCGAGGTCGACGGGCGGGAAGCGCGGGGCGTCGAGGAAGGCGTTGGCGACGGAGAGGTGGAACGCGGTGTCGACGAAGTTGAAGTTGGCCCAGACGTGGCCCTCGGCGTCGGTGAGCAGGCCGAAGTAGAAGCGCGAAGCCACGAGCGCGAGGAGCAGCCAGAACCAGCCGCCGGCGGCGCGGAGCGACGCGAGCGCGGGCGGGCGTGAAGGCGAAGGCGGGGGCGGCGCGGGAGACGGGCGGACGGCCGGGACCAGCACGGCGAAGGCGAGTCCGCCGCAGACCACGACGACGTAGTCGAGGCCCCAGCCGAGCAGCACGTAGGCGAGGAAATTGAACCACGTGACGCAGAAGAGCGTGGCGCCGAAACCGGCGAGATAGCCGGGAAGACCGGACAAGCCGTCGAGCAGCGCGAGGCGCCGGGGCAGCCGATGGGCAAGCACGGCGACAAGCAGCAGATAGGCGGCGACGGACATCGGGGCGGGACCGAAGGGCGCGCGCGGAACCACCGCGAGCGCGGCAGCCTGACAAATCGGTTAGCCCGGATATTTCACAGCCATGAAGGGAACAGTGGGAGAAATATCCGTCCGCCCGAAGGGCGGAGCGACTTTGTCGCGGCTAACCCCGACGAAGTCGGCCCGACAGGGCGGAGGTTTCCTCCTCCGAGGGTGAAACATTCGGGTTAGGGGGCGCGCGGGAGCGGAGGGGGCGCGGGCCGGCGGCGCGAATGCAGCCGGTGCGTCCACGGGTTCGCGGGCGAAAGGCGCGGCACGAGATCGCCGCCGAGCCGCGGCGCGGTGAACGCGGCGGACCGCGCGCCGGCGACGGCGAGCGCCGCGGGGAGGACGGAGGCGAGCGGGGCCGGGCGCGGGGCGGAAGGGCGGCGGCCCGCGGGGGGACGCGATTACGGGGCGCGGGCGGCGAGTCGCTGGGTGACGTCGAGGGTGAAGCGGACGAATTTGTAGAGTTCCTCCTCGATGATGCGCTCCTGGTCGCTGTGGGCGCCGAAGCCCTTGGGGCCGTCCTCGAGGTCGATGCCGGGGCCGATGCCGAAGCACTGCACGCCGGCGGCGCGGAGGTAGGCCATGTCGGTCGCGCCGGTGCTCATCGTGGGCAGCGTGATGACGCCGTAGTGGCGCTTGATGCCGGACTCGACGATCTCGAAGGCCTCGGTCGACAGGCTGGACGGCGGGGCGCCGGGGCGGCTGTGGCCGGGGGCGCGCTCGATGGTGATCGCGGGGTTGTTGATGATCTGGCGGAGCTGGGCGATGAAACGCTCCATGTCTTCGTCGGGCAACGCGCGCACGTCGAGGGTGGCCTCGGCTTCGGACGGGATGACGTTCACGCGGTAGCCGGCGGTGAAGATATTGGGCGAGATCGAGGTGCGGAGCGTGGAGTAGTAGCGCGGTTGTTTCTCGGCGAGATACTCCTGGGCGGCGCCGGATTCGTCGCCACGGAGGACGGCGCGGTAGCGGGCGGCATCCTCGGGCGGGCTGATGGAGGCGAGGCGTTCGAAGAAGGCGCGGGTGGTCTCGTTGAGGCGCATGGGGGTCTGCCAGTCGGCGACGGCGGCGACGGCGCGGGCGAGGTGGACGACGGCGTTGGAGCGGAGGGGGACGGAGCCGTGGCCGGCGACGCCGCGGGCGACGAGGCGGAGGCGGTTGGGGATTTTCTCCGTGGTTTGGACGCTGCCGTATTGGGCTTGGCCGCCGCTGCGGGCGACGCTGCCGCCCTCGGCGAGGCAATACTCGGCCTCGATCTCCGAAAAATGTTCGCGGACCATGAACTCGATGCCGACGTGGACGGCGCCTTCTTCCCCGGCCTCGGCGAGGAAGATGACGTCGCGGGCGAGCGGGACCTGCAGGCGTTTGAGCAGGAGCATCGTCATGAGGCAGGCGGCGACGTTGTCTTTGTCGTCGACGGTGCCGCGGCCGTAGATGTGGCCGCCCTCGCGGTGGGCGGAGAAGGGCGGGTGTTTCCACTTCTTGGGGTCCACGTTGACGGTGTCGGTGTGGCCCATGAGGAGGAGCGGTTTTTTGGAGCCGTCGCCGCGGAGGCGGGCGACGAGGTTGGGCCGGTGCGGCTCCTTGGCGAAGATCTTCACCGGGATGCCTTCGGCCTCGAGGACGGACTTGAGGTAGTCGACGGCGGGTTTCTCGTTGCCCGGAGGATCGCTGGTGTCGAGGCGCACGAGGGCCTGGAAGTGGCGGAGCGTCTCGGCGTCGACGGCGGCGGGATCGAGCGGGGCGGGGGCGGTGGCGGCGCGGGCAGTGGCGAGGACCGCGGTGAGCAGTGCCACGAGGAGGGCCGGGAAACGGGGGAAGCGCATGCGAGTGGAAGTCCCATAGCGGGAAGCGGGCCGGCGTCGATGGAAACTCCGGGAGCGGCGCGGCGGGGGCCGGGCCTTGGGTAGTTCCCCGGAGGAAAGGGGCCGCGCGGGCCGGGGCGCGGCACGAAGGCAAGGCGAAGCGGCAAATAAAGTTCAGATCGCGGGGGCCGGGCCGATTGATCCGTATGGTATCACCCGCCCAGCCTGCGAACGGCACCCCGCGCCTCGACGAGACGTTGATCGAGAGCGCGATCGGCAGCGCGGTGCGGAATGTGTGCCGGACGATGATGCGCTGCGAAGCGAAGGCGGGCACGCGGGTGGGCGACGCGGAGCCGGAGACGATACCGCGGGTGTTCGAGATGATCGGCAACGTGGGCTTCGTCGGACAGATCAACGGGCTCGTCTACCTGTGCCTCAGCCACGATTTCGCGGTGTATGCGGTCGGGGAAATCCTGGGGATGGAGCGCCACGACGTGGAGCGCGAGGGCGCGGAGACGATCCGCGATGCCATCGGCGAGGTGACCAACATGGTGGCGGGCGGCTTCAAGAACGCGTTCTGCGATCTCGGGCACCCGTGCAAACTGACGCTGCCGACGATCGTGTGCGGGCGGGATCTGCGGGTGTCGTGCCTGAAGTCGTCGGTGCGCCGGGTGTTTCGCTTCGAAGTGAAGGGGCACGTGCTGTTCGTGGAAGTGCACTTCGCGGCGGAATAGGCGGCGGAGTTCAGGCGGGGAGCGCGCGGGCGAGCGCGGCGGCGAGCACATCGGACTCGAAGGGTTTGGTGAGCGCCGCGGAGAAACCGAGCGCGGCCCAGTCGCGGAGCACCGGGCCGTCGGTGTAGCCGCTCATCACGATCCCGCGCAGCGCGGGGTCGAGGGCGCGGAGCTCGCGCCAGGTGTCGGGGCCGCTTTTGCCGCCGGGCACGGTGACGTCGAGGAGCGCGATCCGGAACGGGTCGCCGGCGGCGCGGGCGGCGTGGAATTGGGCGAAGGCGGCGTGGCTGTCGGCGGCGAGCCCGACGCGGTGGCCCATGAGTTCGAGGGAGAGGCCGAGCACGGCGCGCAGGCTCTCGTCGTCGTCCATCACGAGGATGCGGGCGGCGGGAGCGGCGGGCGGCGGGGCGGGGCGGGGAAGCGGGCGGGGCGCGGCGTCCGGGCCGAGCGCGGGCAGAACGACGTCGACGCGGGTGCCGCGGCCCTCGGCCGGGCCGATCTCGAGGGCGCCGCGGTGGGCGCCGACGATGGAGCGGCAGAGGGTGAGGCCGAGGCCCATGCCCTTTTGGGCGCCGCGTTGCTTGGTGGAGAAATACGGGTCGAAGACGCGGGGCAGAAGCTCCGCGGGAATGCCCGGACCCTCGTCGGCGAGGCTGAGGCGGACGTAGTCGCCGGGCGGGAGCGGGCCGTGATCGCCGGCGCGGACGGCGTGGTTGACGGCGCGGAGGACGACGTGGCCGCCGGCGGGCATGGCCTCGCGGGCGTTGAGCGCGAGGTTGCGGAAGACCTGGGCGATCTGGCCGGCGTCGACCTCGGCGAGGCGGAGATCCGGGGCGACCTCGATGCGGGCGGTGACGTTGGAGCCGCGGAGGGCGAGCTCGAGGGCGTCGCGCGCGACGGCGCCGAGGTCGGCGGGGGCGCGCACCGGCACGCCGCCGTCGGCGAAGGTGAGCAGCTGGCGGGTGAGGGTGCGCGCGGAGTCGACCGCGCGGGCCGCCTCGGCGAGACAGCCGTGGACGGACGGGAGATCGGCGCCGACGGCGCGGGCGCGGTCGAGGTTGAGGAGGACGACGGCGAGCAGGTTGTTGAAGTCGTGGGCGAGGCCGGCGGCGAGGACGGCGGTCGACTCGAGTTTGCCGCGCACGAAGTGCTCGTCCTCGGCGAGGCGGCGGGCGGTGATGTCGAACGCGACGCCGTCCCAGACGACGGTGCCGTCGCCGCGCCGGCACGGAGTGGAGTTGAGCGAGAGCCAGCGGGCGGTGCCGTCGGCGGCGCGGATGCGGACATCGAGGATGAACTCGGTGAGATCGCGGT